>NZ_JAYGHR010000014.1:0-74739 GCF_034932365.1 Limnoraphis robusta BA-68 BA1
TCTCTGTAAAGAAAAGGAGGATTATTTCAACAGTTTTGATATTTTCTGTTTAAATAGAGCCTAAAACTTGCCCCCCATCAAAGGTTTAGCGATCGCCAAATTTTAGAACGAAACGGCCCTGCCCTTAGAAAGGGGGGTCAGGAGAGGGGAGTAAGAAGACAGTCAGTAGCCTCCTCCTTCTAGGGGGAGGTTGGTGGGGGTTACTCGGCAGTAAGAAGACAGGAAGTAGCCTCCCTTTGTAGGGGGAGGTTGGTGGGGGTCGAGGACTAACAAAAACGAAAATAGAGAATATTGAAGCTCTAAGACTAAGCTTCGCTATAGTCTTAGATTCTAGAAACACTCTCTAGAAAGTAATGCTTCAATACCTCACCTGGGAGAGCGAGGGTTCGTTATTACCAGGTTACATCTTGGGAGAGTTGAGAAGCCAACTCGTTAAAACCAAGTAAAAGCTCAACGGTGTTGATCACGTCGGGGTACTTCACTCGCCCTGATCTCTGTAGCTCCAGGGGTATCTGGAGGTTGGGTAAAGCCAAGACACGCATTGTTGAGTGAGGTAAGTGACCTAAACTGATTCTTTCGAGGTTTATCACCATGCAGAAAGAAAATCTAAGAGTTCCTGTTGTAGATTCATTTGGCAAGCCCTTGATGCCCACTAAAAGCTCACGGGCGAGGCGTTGGATTAAACAAGGGTTCGCTAAACCCTTCTGGAATAAGTTGGGTATCTGGTGTGTCCAATTACTGGTTGAGCCTTCAAGCACTCAAACCCAAGACATAGTAATTGGTAATGATCCAGGAAAACGATATTCCGGAATAGCTGTTCAGTCAGCAAAATACACCTTATTCATGTCCCACTTAGTCTTGATGGGGTTTATCCCCAAACGAGGCACAGCAATAGCAGGCATCACTGAAAAGATGTCTTACCGAGCAATGCTAAGACGTGGGCGTAGAGGTCGAAGAATCGACAGGATCTTGCCATTTAAGCTGAGAAATCATCGACAAAAACGCTTCTCTAACCGCAAAAAAGGCAAGCTACCCCCCTCAATTCGCTCTAACCGCTTGTTAGAAATTAGGGTAATCCGTGAATTAGCAAAAATCTATCCTGTTTCTGTAATTCGCGTGGAACGAGTCAAAGCAGATGTAGACAAAACATCAGGCCGAAAAAAGCTCAATCAGGTAAGGGTTTTTCTCCAGTTATGGTTGGTCAAAACTTCCTAACTGAGCAGTTGTCCAAAATAGCTAAAGTCGTAACAATTGAAGGGTGGCAAAAAGGGGGAAACGGCACGAGTCAAATACGGAAACATCTGAACCTGTTCAAAAATAAAGAAAAAAAAGAATTACAGGTACCAGAAACACACGCAGTCGATGCAGTCGCTCTCGCTTCTGGACATTTTATTCAATACAAGCCTTTTCATACAGCCAACAGTAGAGGATGTATTTGGCAAGGTAAAATTGCAGTAACACTATCCGCATTCAAAGTAATCTCGAAACCTCGAATTACGAGACGCAGATTACATGATGCTGTACCTAGCAAAGGTGGTGTAAGAGAAAGATACGGAGGTTCTACAACACCGTTTAAAGCAAGAAAAGGAGATTTGATTGAATACTCAACAAAATCTAAAGGAGTTACCAAAAAAGTGATTGGTTATTGTTCTGGTTATACAGGTAAGAATCTATCTTTGAGTGATGCTAATTGGTCACGACTTGGTAGATTTGCTAACTCAAAATGTCGAATCATTCAGCGCAATACTGGATTGGTAGTTTCGGGGGCATTGAACCCCACTCAACTACCCTCCTATCCCCCATACGACCAAGCCTCTGGCTATGGTCGCAGTACCCCGGAGGTTTCTTGATGGATAATAAAGTCGGATTTCTCCTCAAAGTCTTATTGCTCTCAGCAGCAATATCGGTTTTCATTAAATATGTTGGCCCTGATCTATCTATTCCATTATCCGTAACAAATACTTTAATTGCTGTTTTCTTCCCCAGTATTGCGATCGCCCTAATATTCCTCTGGCGAGGTACCCGCAGTTACAGTCAACAGTGAACAGTGAACAGTAACCAGTGAACAGTGAACAGTAACCAGTGAACAGTGAACAGTAACCAGTGAACAGTGAACAGTAACCAGTAACCAGTGAACAGTAACCAGTGAACAGTGAACAGTAACCAGTAACCAGTGAACAGTAACCAGTGAACAGTGAACAGTAACCAGTGAACAGTGAACAGTAACCAGTGAACAGTGAACAGTGAACAGTAACCAGTGATAACTGTAAAAACTGGTAACTAATAACTAATAACTGTAAACTGTAAACTGTAAAAACTGGTCACTGTAAACTGTAAACTGTAAACTGTATAAGCCCGCCCCTACACCATTCCCTAACTCTAAACTCCTGAACTTCCCGTGAACCTTGGTCAATGGCTTGGCTTTTATGCGATTATCGCCTCGATATACATCCTGTGGCAAGTCCGACAGGCAATTTTGCTTGTTTTTGCCGCCATTGTCCTAGCAACGGTTCTGAACAAACTAGCGCGTTGGTTTCAACGGTTTCAAATTAAGGGATTAAAAATTAAGCGAAGTCTAGCGGTTTTCCTGTCAATTAGCCTATTCGTCCTGTTTTTTGTTACTGGTTTTCTCTTAGTGGTTCCACCGCTACTTGATCAATTCCAAGAACTCACCACCAAAGTTCCCCGAGGGATAGAACGAGGCTTGTATCGGTTTGATCTTTGGATCGAGTATCTGAAAACCCAAGTTCCGCAACAGTATAGAAAATACCTGCATCTGATCAACCGCGACATCACCGAGATAGATGTTAACCAGATTATCACCCAACTGCAAAGTCTGGGAAATCAATTGATTGGCGGTGTGGGAGTCTTTGTCGGAACAACAGTCGGGGGAGTTCTCAGTATTATTCTGGTGCTGATTTTAACCATCATGCTGCTGGCTGATCCTCACGCTTACCGTCAAGCATTGATCAGACTCATTCCCTCATTTTATCGCGATCGCATGGGTGAGATTTTGCATTTGTGTGAATTGGCGATCGGACGTTGGGTGATTGGCGCTTTAATCGATATGAGTGTTGTGACGCTTTGTAGTTTAATTGCCTTGTCAGTCTTGCAAATTCCCTTTGCCTTTGCTAACGCTATTTTAGCGGGATTTCTCAACTTTATTCCCAATGTCGGGCCTGTTTTAAGCGTTATTCCCCCAATGGCGATCGCATTATTATACGCCCCTTGGAAAGCCTGGTTGGTTGTGCTGCTTTATTTTATTATCCAACAACTAGAAACTGCCTTTTTAATTCCCTATGTTATGGCTCAACAATTGGCATTGTTACCTGCTATTACCTTACTGGCTCAAGGCTTCTTTCTAACCTTCTTCGGATTTTTAGGCTTGTTTCTGGCTTTACCCTTAGCCGTCGTCGGTCAAGTTTTAATCAAAGAAATCTTAGTTAAAGATATTCTAGATGGATGGGAAACCGAAAAACAGTGAACAGTTATCAGTTCTCAACGTAGGGGCGGGTTCATTACAGTTATCAGTTTACAGTTATCAGTGACCAGTTTTTACAGTTTACAGTTTACAGTTATTAGTTATTAGTTACCAGTTTTTACAGTTATCAGTTGTGCAGTAACCACAGCTACCAGTTTTTACAGTTATCAGTTTTTTGAGCGATCACCTGTAAACTGTTCACTGTAACCTCTTAACTGGTAACTGTTCACTGTTCACTGTTCACTGTAAAAGCTGTTCCCTGTCTAAAATAATGAGAACGATCGCTGAAATTAATGAGAAAATTCGCGCCTCATCTGTCGTTGTGTTAACCGCAGAGGAAGTCAAAGCCCGAGTAATTGAAACCAGTGTCGCCCAAGTCGCTCAGGAGGTGGATGTAATTACCACAGGCACCTTTGAACCGATGGAATCTTCGGGGGCGATCATTAACCTGGGACAAACCGATCCTCCGATTAATATTCGGAATTGTTGGCTGGATGGTGTGCAAGCTTACAGTGGGTTTGGGGCGGTTGATTTGTATCTGGGAGCCACTCAAATCGCCGAGAATGGGGATGAATCCGGCGATCGCGGAGGGGGACACGTAATTGAAGATTTAATCGCCGGAAAGCCCGTTTCCCTGCGCTCAACGGGATTAGTCTCTGACTGTTATCCCCGCAATTCCTTAGAAACCACCATTAGCCGCGACACCATTAATCAGTTTTATTTATTTAACCCGCGAAACCTGTATCAAAATTTTATTGTTGGCGTAAATGGAGGCGATCGCCAACTGTTTACCTATCTCGGGCCATTGCAACCCCGTTTAGGAAATGCCGTCTATTCCAATCCGGGAGCCATTTCCCCTCTGATCAACGATCCGGACTTAGAAGTGGTTGGAATCGGCACCCGGATTTTCTTTGGGGGCGGAATTGGGTATATTACCTGGGAAGGTACCCAACATTTTCCTTTACAAAAACGTCTAGCAAACCGGACTCCTATCGGCCCTGCGGCTACCCTAGCCTTGATTGGGGATGCTAAACAGATGAATTCCTACTGGGTCAGGGGTTGCTACTTCAAAAACTACGGGCCGTCTATTATGATTGGCGTGGGGATTCCGTTACCTGTCTTGCGGGAAGAAGTGATTGCTCATTGTGCGGTTCAAGATAAAGATATTGTCGCTCCTGTCGTTGATTTTTCAATTCCTCGGCGAGTGCGTCCGACTTTTGGGTTAGTCAGTTATGCCCAACTGAAAAAAGGCCGTATTTCGATTGAGGGTAAACCGGTGCGGACTGCTCCTGTAGCCAGTTTAGCTCGTTCTCGTCAAGTCGCGCAACAACTCAAACAATGGATTGAATTGGGACAGTTTACCCTCACCGAACCTGTGGCGTCTATTCCGATGGATAGAGCCTTTATTCCCCAAGATGTCTGGGGATCTCAGATCAATCTTGATTAGGAGTCAGCTACAGAAGCATTAAGCAGACCAAAACTCGATTAATTTTCCGTTTTCGGCTTGGGCTTGACGGGCTTAGAAATCGGTTGTGAGCGGGTCGGAGAGGAAGAAGCGGTTCTCGGCTTGACGGGAGGACGAGAGGAACGAGAGAAGTTGTCTCTTCTGTCTCCACCGCCTCGGAATGATCCTCCTCGACCCGGAAAGGGTTTTCTGCCTTTGTTGACAGGAATCAGGCCAATATCATGGCTTTCTTGAATAACAAGGCAATCTTGTTCGAGTTGAACGTGTAGATCACAGAAATGACCGACGGCTTTGGGGCCTGCCATACCATCAAGCTTGAGTTTGAAGAACTTCGGCTTTTCTTTGTCGCCCCGAGAGGATTGGCGAATTTTGACAATCACGTATTTTTCTTCATCTTGAGACTGGTAAACCACTTCGCCCCGAATGGAAAAATAGCCATGTTCAATATCAGGTAAGGCATTGGGATCAACTTTAGTCGGGCTTGGAGGTTTAACAGGCGGTGTCTCTGGAGTTGGGGATGATTCGAGATCCGTTGTTTCTGTAGAGGGTGACTCTTCATCCTCTTTTTTTAAGGTTTCCGGTTCCCAGACTCCCATAATCTGAACGTGCAGGTTTTCTTGTTTTTGGCGAGTACGGGGATAAACAACCCAGAGATGTTCTTGGTCAAGGTCAATATGCTTTTTAACCAAACTCATAACACGACCGAGAAGAACCGCATCAATCACCGTTCCGTCGGCGGTGAGTAATATTCCCTGAGTAAATTGATCTTGCGAAGCGGTGTATCGCCCCCGAATCAAGCCGATTGCCCGATATTGCCGAGGTTCACTAGGAGGGGGTATTGGATGCCAAAGACGACTCTGATCATTGAGAAGCTGATCCTCGCTTTCGGAGGAGTCGGTGTCGGAGACTGAAGCTTCAGAGGTCGTTTCGCTGGCCTGTTCTGATGAAGAATCAGGGGGCATCACCGTTTGATCGGATTGGGGATTTTCTTGAAGTTGCTTTGCACTCATGGGCAGATCAACGGACAGATCAACGGCAGGTTCGCTGGATTGAACCGGCTGAGAGGATGAGGAATTAGGCATTTGGGAGGATCGATTCGGAGAAGGACTCATAGAACCTGATAGCAGCACAGACACATCCCATTTGGGAATATTAAAATATTCAGTGGACACACAACTCGGTCAGAGACATTGAGTTGAAGTTAGACCTTAAACTGTCAGTGATTGAGGAGAGTCAGATGTTTTTTTTGAATTGCACCTTGACTCCTGTACCGTTGAAGACAGCTCACTGTGAAACTCAACAACACAATGGGTTTTAGATGATTGTCAATTGATGGGGTTCGAGTAGCAGGCTAACGCTCTCAAAATTTTGTCGATTTGCCTATTTTACTGAATCCATTTGCTCAACGGACGAATCCGAATGCTTTTGACAAACCTCTTGTTATCCAATACCTCTATCAATTCGGTCTGAGCGAAGATCGCCAGGAAGTTAATTGACAGATAGTAGTGATGGGTCTGCTACTATATTAGCTGCAAGGCACAAACTGCTTTATCCAACTTTAGAGTTGAATCTGTACTGAGAGAGAGCGCAGGGGTCTAATTTCTATGGTAGACAAACGTCGTGGGTTTATTGGTGTCATATTGATACTGTCTGTGATTGCTTTCGTAGGATTTTCTATGGGGCCTTTGATTGGCAGTTTGTTAGGGGGAAACCGCTCAAATAGTCAAACAACCCCAACCCCGACTCAAACGGCTCAAGCTAAACAAGCTGATTTAGAAGCTCAAGCCCGAGGCTATGAGTTAGTTTTGCAGCGAGAACCTGATAATGAAACGGCCCTGCGGGGGATTTTACAGGCAAGGTTAGAGTTGATCAGCATGGGTCAAGGCAATGTCAAGGATGTTGTTGAACCCTTGCAAAAGCTCTCCCAAATGAATCCAGAGGCTACTGAATATAGCATTTTATTAGCTCAGTCTCAACAATATACGGGGGATCAGGAAGGGGCGGCTCAAACCTATCGCCAAATTCTGGAAAAACAACCAGGACAAATTCAAGCCTTGCAAGGTTTAGTCAATTTACAGCTTGCTCAAAAACGTCCGGAAGCGGCGATCGGATTGTTACAGGATACTCTCAAAGCCGCTCCACAAGCAAATCAAGCTCAACCCAATACGATTGATGAAACCTCTGTTCAGTTGATCCTCGGACAAGTCTATGCTGAACAAAAACGCTACGAGGAGGCGATCGCTATCTATGATGAAGCCATCCGCAACAATCAGCAAGATTTTCGTCCCGTTCTGGCTAAAGCGATGGTTCTCAAGGATCAAGGGAATTTAGATGAGGCTGAACCCTTGTTTGGTAAGGCTTCAGACCTCGCACCCGCAGCGTTTAAAGACCAAATTCAACAGGCGGCAGGTATCGTTGCAACGCCGACTGAAGTCACCCCTGCTCCTCAAACGGCTCCTAATGCTCAACCGGACAGTCCGAGCGAACCTCAACCGGAAGCGGTGGAAAATGTAGAAGAAACTCCTGAACCCAATAACGAGTAATCCGACAACGCCATAAACCCCAGAAGCCCGGTTTTTTAGAGAAACTGGGTTTTTTGTCTGCCCGTAAAAACCGTGAGAATTCAAAAGACTGAAAAATCAGCTATGTATTATAGCATAAACAAACCTCAAGTGTCCTCCGTAATTTCTCGGGTGTTTTTGGCAAATAGTAGCGAGAAAAATCCGTATTTCCCCCGTAGATTTCCTCTGAGCGAACTCGTACAATAGCAACATGACTCAAGTCGTTCTGAAGCTGAATAGACTCAATAAAACCAGTTACTCTAATTCAATTTAGCCAAAAGCCACCAACTCTAGACTGAATCTATTGGGTACAAGTTACGCAAGACAGAGGAGATGAAAGAAATGCAGGGGTCTTGGGTTTTACCAAAAAATTGGGGTAGGCGCCTCGCCCTTCTAGGGCAACTTTTTGCTAGGATTGAGATGTGGCAAGGGTAATCAACCACATTAAAAACCCAGTCGCTGAAAGGCAATGCACCTTGAAAACTGAAGTTATGGGGTTCTGTGTAGGAAAGCGTGCATCGGGTAAAAACTAGCCTGCGGCAACGCTGCGCGTACAAGCAACAAGTACAGAGAAACCGACATTTTGAGGTTTTGAACTGTAGGGTAGGGCATACCCAAACAGGCTTCTGTAATGGAGCAAAACGCTTGAGGAGAAAATCATCTCTGGCATAGACAGGGCAACCTGTGTGTGTTAAGTGAATTCGTTGAACCAAGAATCCTCTTGCCTTTAGGCAGAGGAGTGTCAAGCCAAGGTGGATATACAGTCGTCGATTAAAATTTTGAATCCCTCAGCTTTTCCAAGACAAAAGTGATGCAACTTCTCAATTGCAGGTTGTTCTAATCTTTATAAAAATTCCCGTATAGTCTAACCCCAGCTTTGATGTTGGGGTTTTTTTTTCACGTCGTTGGCTGATGAGGGTATATCTGCTCTAACACGCAACAGCCTTTAGATAGATATCACTAAAATCAAGATTCTGTTAGATTATTAAAATGTATTAAGTTATGAACAAAACCCCTTAGCGTGTCTGGAAGTCATCAGGTTGTTATTGTCGGTGCTGGGTTTAGTGGAATTACGGCTAGCCGAGTTCTCGCCCGGGCGGGAATAAATGTTCTCTTAATTGACAGGAACAGCTATCACACCTTTATTCCCTTACTGTATCAAGTCGCAACCGGACTTCTACAACCCCAACAGGTGATTTACCCAGTGGGTCGAGTCTTGAAAAATTATCCACAGGCTCGATTTTTACAAGCTGAAGTTAATGATATTGACTTTGAGCGTCAAATTGCTTACACAAATGCAGGAGAAATTGACTACGACTTTCTGATTTTAGCCACTGGAAGTCAACCGCAGTTTTCCGAAGTTCCCGGTGCTTCTGAACATAGCAAACCTGTTGTTTCCCTCTCAGATGCGGTAAAATTGCGACAACATTTACTCACTTGCATCGAACAAGCTAAACAAGAATTAATCCCCGAACAGCTTCAAAGTCTGTTAACGTTTGTGATTGTTGGAGGCGGCCCGACTGGAGTAGAAATAGCGGGTGGTTTGTCGGAATTGTTGCAAACTTTACTGGCAGATTATCCTAAATTACGACAACAATCTGAAGTTATTTTACTACAATCTCGCGATCGCTTACTGGTAAATTTCCCAGAAATTCTCAGTACCTACACCGCCCGACATCTACATCGCAAAGGCGTGAAATTGCAATTTTCGACCCGACGACGAGTTAAGCGTGTTACTCCAGAGGTTGTAGAATTAGAAGACGGTACAACAATCTCGACTGTGACTACAATTTGGACTGCCGGAGTGGAAGCTAACCCAGTAACAGATACAACAGATATTCCCACTGCCCGTAAAGGAAAAATCGTTGTACAGTCTACTCTGCAAATTCCTAACTATGCTAATGTTTATGCGATTGGCGATGTTGCTTATGTCAAATTGCGAGATGAGGTGTTAGCAGGAGTGGCACCGGAAGCTTTGCAACAGGGAGAAGCAGCCGCTCATAATATTCTCAAACAAATTCGCGGCGAGTCTCCCCAACCGTTTCAATATATTGATAAAGGTAAAGCGGCTATTATTGGTCGAAATGCGGGTGTTGTTAGCAAAGACGAATTACAACTGAAGGGAATTTCTGGATGGCTCATGTGGCTAGGAATTCATTTATATTATCTTCCTGGTGGGCGTAATCGTTTGAATGTTGCTTATAGTTGGATTTGTGATTGTTTGCTACATTCTCGCTTTGTTAAACCCATCACTCCGCCTTACCCTGAGTTCAAGTCTTTTCCATCAGCATCTCAACCCATTTTAACTGTTAGTCGAGGGTCTAAACCGATGAAATATATTCCTTTAATTGGACGTTCATTTTTATCGACTATCTTTCTCTATTCAGCGATTAGTAAAATTTTTAGCTTTGCAGCAACTCAACAAATGATAGCAGATCGAGGATTACCTTTTCCGGCTTTAATGTTACTGGGGAATATTGTTTTTCAATTAGTCGGGGGAATCTCGTTAATATTAGGATATAAAACCCGTATCGGGGCTTGTCTTTTAATTGCCTTTTTGATTCCCACAACATTAGTCTTTCATAATTTCCTCGCTGATCCGACAGAAACAACAGCTTTTCTTAAAAATTTAGGTTTAATTGGAGCTTTATTAATGGTATCCTATTTTGGATCAGGGCCAGTTAGTTTAGATACTGGTAATCATTTTGATCAAGTGTAACGCAGTTGTAAACTAACTATTCAGATGAACTTCCAGATCGGAGATCTTATTCAAAAGGTTAAGGCTTGGTTTCCTAAAGCTCAAGCCCAGATTGAGGCTCAAGCGGCTGAACTTGAAGCCCGCTTTAATGATCAGAATTATATTCCGCTTTCCTCTGAAGAAGTTGCAAATTTTCAAACTAAAATTCAGTCTTTATCCTTACCTGAAGCTTATCAAAACGCAATTAAAACTAAACTTTCAGAAGTTTTAACGCCCTGGAAAAAAAACCAATATTCTGATAATCATTTGTTTATCTTATTCGACTCTATTGAACCTAAAAACGGTGTTTTTAATGAAATATTTAAGCAAGTTAATGAGCAAGCTTTACCCCTAAAATTCTTATCTTGGACGACTCGCCCTGACGACTATGCGACACTCAAAAGTCAGCTTCAAAGCCAAATAGAATCAACAGACAATTCTGAGGATATTGAGAAGAACATAAATCCCCAATCTTTAGTGATTATTCCTGACTTGAGTTTATGTTTTTTACGCTGTGTTGAGGGATTAGATGCAGTCGAATATTTGTATGATTTGATTCTCAAAGATTCGTCTTGTTTTTGGGTTGTGGGTTGTAATAAATGGGCTTGGAACTATTTTAAATCTATTTATAAAGTGAATACTTGCTTTGAGCAAATTTTCCCTTTACCGAGTTTGAATGCAGTTGAACTCAAACATTGGTTAACTCCAATTTATGAAACCCTTGAGATCGAGTTTGGTGATGATAATCAAGAGAATGATCATCATAAATCAGAAGAATGGAAAGAGCAAGATACCACCTGGATTTCTCAAGATGAAAAGCAATATTTTGAGCGTTTAGCTAGTATTTCAGAGGGATTAAGTCAGACTGCTGCTTATCTTTGGTTAGATTCTCTACAATATGTTAAACAGCCAGAAGAAACGGACTCACAAACGGTAGAAATTCAGGAAAATAAACCCGAAAAACGTTTAATTCTCAAACGAGCAACGCTCCGAAATTTACCTGAACTGACGAAAGAAGATCAATATTTATTATCTTCTATTGCCTTACATGGAGAAATCAGTTTATCTGCTTTAGCCGTGAGTTTAGCCGAGCCAGAAAGTCGGATAAGAATTCAAGTACAGAAGTTATTACGAACAGGAATTATTATGCGACAACAGGAATTATTAAAATTAAGTCCAGTTTATTATTCTCGACTCAAACAAGATTTAATTAATAATAAAATTTTAGCTGGAGAAAAGGATTAATGCTACTCGAATATTTTGGGGTTCAAATAAATAATGCTAACAGCTTAGAAGACGCTTCTGAACTCCTCTCAGAAATTACGACTTCTAAAGTCATTCAGGCTGTTATTATTATTGCTGTTGCTTACTTGGGGATGTTTGCTATTGATAAGTTAATTCATTGGTTAGCAGAAGAAGTTCCTCTAAGATTTCGCTTGACTGTGAAGCAATCTTTACCCTTTTTGAGAGCGTTTTTACTCGGTTTAGCTAGCATTCTGTTGATTCAGTTATTTTTGAAGCTTTCTTCTAACAATGTTTTGGCTTTAACGGGAACGATTGCTGTTGCTTTGGGTTTTGCGTTTAAGGATTATATCAGTTCAGTCATTGCGGGAATTATTGGTTTGTTTGAACGCCCCTATCAACTCGGTGATCGTGTTAAAATAGGAGATGAATATGGTGAGATTGTTGACTATGGTTTACGAGGGATTCGTTTACAGACACCCGATGATAATATTGTCTCAATTCCCCATAATAAAATCTGGACAGAAGCGATTTCAAATTCCAATAAAGGAGATGTAGAAGCTCAAGTTGTCGCGGACTTTTATTTTGAGCATACTGTTGATGTTGAAATCGTAATGAAAATTTTATATCGAGTCGCCTATACAAGTAAATATACACAATTAATGTTACCGATTTTGGTAATTATGGATGAAAAACCTTGGGTAACTAACTTTAAACTCAAATGTTATCCCATTGATGCACGGGATGAATTTATTTATAAAACGGACTTAATTAAGCGAGCTAAACAAGTTTTTGCAAAAGAAGGAATTTCTTATCCTATGCTTTCTCCTCAATCCTATG
The DNA here is from genome assembly GCF_034932365.1 of Limnoraphis robusta BA-68 BA1. Taxonomy (NCBI): domain Bacteria; kingdom Bacillati; phylum Cyanobacteriota; class Cyanophyceae; order Oscillatoriales; family Sirenicapillariaceae; genus Limnoraphis; species Limnoraphis robusta. The sequence continues at coordinate 12,327 of NZ_JAYGHR010000014.1, forward strand.
AAACGGAGAAAGCAGAATCATAATTTTATCATTATAATCACCACAAAGACACAAAGACACGAAGAGTATCTCTTGTGATTTGCATCTCTCCCTAGTAGCGAGAAACTGTTTATCGATTAAAAAGACAAAAAGTCACGAATATTTGTTCGCTTTGTGTTCTCTGTGTCTTCGTGGTTTTCTTCTTTCTGTTTTCAGATTAATATGTCCTAATGCTGTGTGAGATTAATCTGGTGTTAGATGGGATTAAATTAAGTACAATCGAGACAGTTTCAACGTTCACTCAATTTCTATGAGCCATCACTCGAGCAAACACTCAGTATTCAGACGTAGACTTTTTCAAAAGGTTCTATTGATTGTTCTGGGAATTTTGCTGATGGTGACTTCTGTTCGACTGATTCATCAAGTGATGGCTTTACCCTCCGCCGCCCAACAGCCTGTCGATACCTTTTTTGTTTTGGGGGGAAGCATCAAGCGAGAAATATTTGTCTCTCAGCTAGCTACCCAGTCTCCCAACACTCGCATTTTAATTTCAACGGGTTCGGATGACCCTTGTATTTTAAAGCTGTTTGAACGCAACAGAAGCCCCGTAGAACAGGTTTGGTTAGAAAAATGCGCGGACTCAACCTTGGGTAATTTTGTCTTCTCTCAGCCGCTTCTCAGTCGGTGGAAAGCCCGTCATATTCAGTTAATTACTTCAAAAAGTCATCTTCCTCGGGCGCTGTGGATGGCGCAAATTATCTTAGGCGCTCATGGAATTTGGGTTGAACCCCAACTGGTTCCTGAAAGTGGTATTCCAGGAAATCGAGAGTCTGTGATCAAAACAGGACTTGATCTGACTCGCGCTGTCATTTGGGCGCTGGTGAGTCAATTCGTTCAACCCTCTTGTTCTAACGTGGTTCATCTTCAAGATGTTAATCTTCAACAATGGTGCGAAGATGGATTTTCCTGTGAATATCAAGGCAAAATTAACCCGGAAGCCATTTGTGATATCATGTCCGACTAATCAATAATGATTCTGTAGGGGCGGGTTCATTACAGTTTACAGTTTACAGTTATGCAGTTACCAGTTTTTACAGTTATCACTGGTTACTGTTCACTGTTCACTGTTTAAACCCACCCCATAACAGAATTAATCAACCGGACATAATATGAACCGTTTTGATGATTACACCTAAAAAACCCGGTAACTCCTACGAAACCGGGTTTTTAAGCCTGACAGTACAGGCAGGTAGGTTAATACCAAACAAATTAAGACATGGCTTGAATAATCAAGTCGAAATAAGGCGCCGCTTCACGGGCATCGTCTTCATCTAGCAACCCAAGGGAAGCATCCTTCAAACAGCGAATTGCCTCAACCATTCCAGGCATCGGAACGCCGAGAGAATTATACATCTCTTTGACCCCAATTAAGCCAATGCTTTCAATCGGGTCTTTGTCTCCAGAGAGAATCCCGTAGGTAATCAAACGCAAATACCAGCCATAATCCCGTAGACACAGCGCCCGTTCCCGTTGTCCGGCAGCGTTACCACCGGGGGCAATGAAGTCAGGACGCTTTTTCCACAGTTGACCACTGGCGCGGTCAACAATTTTCTTTTCGTTTTCAGATAAGGTGCTGGCAATCCGCACGCGCTGTTCGCCCGTTTTTAAGAAGTCACTGATGGCTTGGAGTTCACCAGTGCTAGGATAACGGAGTTCATCGTCAGCTTTGAGAATAACTTGGCTTACTACAGTCATCTGTAATTACATTTTGTCAAGATAACATTAAGTAGTTTAGCGATTCTCGGATACACAAACCAATAGGTCGCTAATTTTAACAAAACAGTGAGTAATAATCCTTATTGTTATTTGTGTAAAACTTAACATCTGACAAATTTTACCTGAACTCCAAATCCATGACTGATTCCGACTACCAACAGGGTCAACGGCTTGAACTGGAAATTACCGACTTGACCGACACAGGCGAAGGGATAGGACGCTACCAAGACCAGGTGGTGTTTGTTCCTGATACGATTCCTGGCGATCGCATTATAGCCCGACTCATTCACGTTAAGCGCAAATACGCGATCGCTAGACTGGAAAAACTGATCACCCATTCTCCTCAACGCATTCGCCCCGCTTGTATTGTCGCGGATAAATGCGGCGGTTGTCAGTGGCAACATATTGATTATGACGCTCAACTGACCACAAAACAGCATTTAGTGGTTGAAGCTTTAGAACATATTGGCGGCTTTCCTCAACCCCCTGTGAGTCCGATTTTACCCTCGCCCTCTGCACTCCATTATCGCAATAAAGCGACTTACCCCCTGAGTCGGTCATCGACGGGTCAAGTGCAGGCAGGATATTATCAAAAAGGATCTCATCGTCTGATTAATCTCAATCAATGTCCGGTACAAGACGAAAATCTTGATCCGTTCCTTGCCAATATTAAACAAGATATTCAAGAGCAAGGCTGGTCGATTTATAATGAACAGCAACATCGGGGTCTGATCCGACATCTATCGCTGCGAATTGGACGACGAACCGGAGAAATTTTGTTAACCCTAGTGGCCTGTCGCCCCTTACCCCGACTTGAAGAACAAGCCGAAACCTGGTTACAGCAATATCCTAATTTAGTCGGGGTTTGTCTGAATATTAACCCGGAGAAAACCAATGTTATTTTTGGAGAACAGACTAACTGTGTCAAGGGTCAAGGGTTCTTGCGAGAAGAATTTGCGGGGTTGAATTTTCATCTGACTCCTGAAACGTTTTTTCAGGTGAATACCGAAGCGGCGGAAGCGGTGCTGAAAGTGATTCAACCGCAGTTAAACTTACTTGGGGAGGAGATCATTATTGATGCCTATTGTGGCATCGGAACGTTAACGCTACCCCTGGCTAAACAGTTACAGTTACTTGCCTCCTCTGCACAAAAAACTGCCCAAAAACAGGTGATTGGGATTGAAATGCAACCGACTGCTGTACAGCTTGCTTACCAAAATGCTCGGTTAAATGGCATTGATAACGTTTCGTTTGAGGTGGGAACGGTAGAAACAATTTTATCTCGCTTAAGCATTCAACCTGATATAATCTTACTCGATCCGCCCCGCAAAGGATGCGATCGCAGCGTTCTCGAGATGTTGTTAAAGTTGCAACCGACTCAGATTGTTTATGTCAGTTGTAAGCCTTCTACCCTCGCCCGTGATTTAAAAATACTCTGTGAAAATGGATTTTATCACTTAACTCAGGTTCAGCCCGTTGATTTCTTTCCCCAAACCCCTCACGTTGAATGTGTGGCTTTTTTACAGTTAGCAGTGACCAGTTTACAGTGACCAGTTTACAGTGACCAGTAACCAGTGACCAGTGACCAGTCAACAGGGAACAGGGAACAGTGATAACTGTAAAAACTGGTGAGGCAGTGCGGTCTTGGTGGTTTCCATCAAGGAGCAACTGCCTATCCCGTTGGGTAACTAATAACTAATAACTGTAAACTGTAAACTGTAAAAGCTGGTAACAGTAAACTGTAAACTGTAAACTGTAAAAGCTGGTCACTGTTTAAGGTTCGGCACAATAAAATATTGTAGGCAATTGTTCTTTTCTGATTCTATGCGTATTTCTATTCAAGCTTTGTATAACCTCTATCGAGGTATCATCCGTAATCCTAAATATCGGGGATGGGTGATTTTGGGATCGTTGGTCTACTTACTCAGTCCCCTTGATATCTCTCCTGACATCATCCCGATTGTCGGACAAATTGATGATGTTGTTCTCTTGACGATTTTGTTTTCTGAAGTATATCAGATGTTCGTTGATTATACTCGATCTTTAACAGGTCAAGTCTCTGAAGAAGACTCTAACGCAAAAGTCAGTCAAGGTTCAACGGCGAGTCAAACCGTTGTCGATGTCGAAGCTGAGACGATTGATTGATCTTTGAAGATACAGGCAGGTTTGCTTGATTCTGAGGAATAATTTGATTGGGCAATTCAACCCACTTCTACACTTTGACATCCTCCTCTCCCTAAAGGAAGAGGATTCCAAACCTCACGGTTTGGGCTTCCTCTAACTGCCTCGTTGACTTACTTAATTGGGTTTCCCCATTACTGCCGAGATCAGTCTCTCCGGAGGCGTTTTGCTCCATTTCAGAAGCCTGTTTCGGTATGCCCTACCGTACAGTGGAAAACCTAAAATCTTGGTTTCTCTGTACTTGTTGCTTGAAGCTTTTACCCGCACAAGCTTTCCTGCACGGAACCCCATAACTTCAGTTTTCAAGGTGCGCTGCCTTTCGGCGACTGGGTTTTTAGTGTGGTTGATTACCATGACCACAAGAGAAAGTTTAGCATAAAGCCGTCAATCACGGACGGGGCTTTAAACCCAATTTTTTCGGTAACCTGTAGCCTGTAACCTGTAACCCGTTTTTTCAGGGAGATTTTTTTTGATCATGCTGAAAAGTTTTAAGAAAACTTACACAAATAGAAGGGGTTAATCGGTTTATAGTATGATTAAATTAAAAGCGGACAGTGAAAATTTATAGAGCGTCGGTCTGGTCACAAAAGTTGCTCTTTTGTTCCAGACAATCTCCCGAAGAAACGGATACACTTTTTGTGCATCTGCTAGGGGGACTGTCTCCCTCATTTGACGATCGCTAGGCCGAGGTTCTAGTCGAAGAAATCATCGATTTTTGCAGGAAAGTCAGGAAAAACTAACAATCGCTCGACTTGGGTTGGCGGTTGGATTTCCTCAATTCCATCGTCAAACTTAGGGAGGATAGCAAGATGTTTGAAAAAATTTTAGTGGCTATCGATCTGTCTCCAGTCAGTGAGATCGTGTTTGAGAAAGCGTTATCAATGGCAAAACTCTCTCAAGCCAAGCTAATGATACTGCACGTTCTCTCGTCGGATGAACAAGGAAGTGCAATTGTCGAAGGAATAACGGGTTTAAGCTACTACGAAATGGTAGAATTAGAGACTCTCAAAAGCTATCAAAAACGATGGCAAGAATATGTAGAAAAGGGGTTGGAGACGCTGAAAACCTATAGCCAACAAGGGATTGACTCGGGAGTGATCGCCGAGTATTCTCAACTCTCCGGTAAACCAGGGCGGCAAATTTGCCAAGCCGCTAGGGAATGGAATGCCGATTTAATCATTATGGGACGTCGAGGATATTCAGGCTTAAGTGAATTGATTTTGGGGAGTGTCAGCAATTATGCACTCCATCATGCTGATTGTTCTGTTTTAATCGTACAATTGCCCCAAAAGACGCCATGAATCAAATGGCAGTCAGGAACTTTTGTTGAGCTTAAACAGACAACTGCTGTTTAGGCTAGCCGATTAAACGGCTTTGTGCGGTTGTCAGGCTAAACCTACAAAGGTAGGTTTTATTTTTAGGAATGGTGTGTGGAGTTTAATAGAATCAAGTCTTCCTTGACATCCTCCCCTCGCTTTTAGCGAGGGATTCCTAGACTTCACAATCTAGGTTTCTGCTTCACCCACATCTGCGTACACTACCAACCTGGGTTGATTATGTCCCCGTCTTACGTCATGTCCACAGACTTTCGACCCATTGCAGAGTCCCGATTCCGCCAGCCCGGCGGTACGGTGTCTTGTCAGACTTTGTACTTGTTGCTTAGAGTTTTTACCCAATCAAGCTTTCCTGATTGGAACCCCCTAACTCGAGTTTTCAAGGTGCTAAACCGATTACTTGATTTTTGTATTTCGGTATTTTTCAATTATACAACTATGGGAGGCACGGCTTTCCTCCCGTCGCTTTTAGCGAGGGTCGACCGCCGAGAGAAAAGATGAAATTTAGTGAATTGCTTAAAAAACTCAGTTCTTCTATCACTCAGCATAGTCTGATAACGGCCTCGTCGAGCGATCAAGATCTTTTCGGCGTAGATGCGATTGATCGCGCCTTACCGGGAATGCTGAGTTATATTGAAGGGCCGAAATTTGCCGCCCACCTCCAGAAAACTGCTGCCAGTGCCTTAATTTTACCTGTGGATGAAACGCTACAAACTCAAGCGACCCAATTGGGGATTGCTTGGTTATCAACGCCTCAACCGCGTTTAGTCTTCGCTGAAGCCATTCGCTTATTTTATCAACCGTTTCGACCTGCACCGAGTATTCATCCGACTGCGATTATTGACCCAGATACAACCATTGGGACTGAAGTTTATATCGGCCCTTATGTGGTGATTCAAGCAGGTGTAAGCATTGGTGATGGCGTCTGTATTCATCCCCATGTGACGATTTATCCTCAAGTCACAATTGGCGATCGCAGTATTCTTCATGCCAATTGTACCATTCACGAACGCAGCCAAATTGGGGCTGACTGTGTGATTCAGAGCGGGGCGGTAATTGGCGGCGAAGGGTTTGGCTTCGTTCCCACCCCTGAAGGCTGGTTCAAGATGGAACAGTCCGGGGTGACGGTGTTAGAAGATGGGGTGGAAGTGGGTTCTAATAGTGCCATCGATCGTCCCGCAGTCGGAGAAACGCGCATCGGAAAAAATACAAAACTCGATAATTTTGTGCATATTGGTCACGGTTGTCAGGTGGGGAAAAATTGTGCGTTTGCGGCGCAAGTGGGCTTGGCTGGGGGGGTAATTGTGGGAAATCAAGTGATTTTAGCAGGTCAGGTGGGAGTCGCCAACCAAGCGCAAATTGGAGACGGTGCGATCGCCACAGCCCAAGCCGGAATTCATAACAGTGTAAAAGCCGGAGAGATTGTTTCGGATTCACCCGCTATTCCCAATAAACTCTATCTGAAAGTTTCTGCGATTCGCAAGCGTCTACCCGAAATTTACCAATCTCTTAAAGAACTGCAACGTCAGTTTAATGATTCTTGATGATTTGTCGTAGGAAGTGATACAGCTTTGTGAATGAGTTGTCAATCATAATCCTTAACGCTTCGGGAAACAGGGAAACTTAGAAAGGTGTAAACGACTGTAAACCGCCCCTGGGGTTTCTTCTGTCAAGGGTTTGAGCGATCCAGAACAGAGTGAGGACGTTTGATCATTGGAAATTTTTAAGAATTCCGTCTATTTTCTGAGGGGATTGGCAATTGCTGGTCTACCCTTGCTGTTGTTGTCAAGACAAACTGACCCAATATTGGCAAGTCACACCAGACCAGACCGTTTCATCTGGCTGAAGCTGTTGCCCGGAAATTAACGCTCTCCTGACCTCGTATTGAGACCCTATAGCCGATTTGTCGGTTTTAAAATAGAGGCAGCTCTTGGCGTTCCGGGCTGGACAAATTGAGTCAAGATGCCTATAACCTATTACTGAAATTGTCGGATATCAGCCCAGACAGCCTATCCCTTGGGCAGAATTTCAGCCGAGATTTTTCCCTTAAATCCCCAGGAGGATAGCAATTTTTCTTCTGTTGAGCAATGACTTTACGGAATAATCACAATCTTCACAAGATTAACCAAAAAAATTTTGTCAAATTGATAAATTTAAGTATATATTATTTTTAGCAGCCCGAAACATACATAGGACTGACTGAATGTTTTTAATGCCAAATGGAGATTTTGTCAAACGATGTCTAAAGCAGCAACAGCACCCCTGACCGGAAAGGCTTTACTTCAAAAAGTCAAAGAACTTTCTCACCTTCCGCGCCGAGAAACAGCAAGACTCTGTGGATATTACAGTGTTACAAAAGATAACCAAGTCCGTGTGAATCTGACGGATTTTTATGATGCCGTTCTCAAAGCACGGGGAATTCCTCTGAGTCCAGATGGTACGGGCGATGGTCGTGGACGCGCCCCAACCTATATGGTCAGCGTTCACAAAAATGGTCAAATCGTCATCGGTTCAACTTATACCAAAGAAATGGGATTAAGGCCGGGTGATGAATTTGATATTAAGTTAGGATACAAACATATTCATCTGATTCAAGTTGATGACGGTGATGAGAAAAATGGCAGTGAAGCTGAAGAAGAGTAAAACACTCGTTTATTGATCGCAACGGGAACATGAATCTCACGGAACTGCTGAATGCAGGTGCGATCATCAAGGTGACTCTATTTTTCTGGGTTTGGGGACTGTTGTGGTTGCCAATTGCTATCGGTACCGCGATCGCACTGAATTGGCATCCGCCTCAACCCTTGAACGAAAAACAAAAGTCGATTTTGCTGGCTTCACTTTATTTGATGGTTCCCTTGATTATCTGGAACATCTCTAAGGTTGAACATCAGTCATTTTTAGATTATGGCTGGGTGTGGCAAGCCCAAACGGGGATTTCTTTAATGATCGGTTGGAGTTTAGCAATTCTCAGCTTAATCGTGTTATTTGGAGTCGAGTGGGTTTTTGGCTGGATGAACTGGCACCCCCATCTTAAACCCACCCCAGCAATCATCGGTACAGCGCTGTCAATTCTATTACTCGCATTTTGGATTAGTACAACAGAGGAATTTGTCTTTCGAGGTTTTGTACAGTATCAACTTCAACAAGACTACGCCATCATCATTTCGGCAGCAATTACCAGTCTGATTTTTGCCGTGACTCACTTAATTTGGCAAGTTCGAGACGTAATTCCCCAACTCCCTGGACTCTGGTTAATGGGAATGGTATTAACCCTTGCTTGTGTCTGCGATCAGGGTCAACTGGGTTTAGCTATCGGTTTACACGCAGGTTTGATTTGGGGAATGACGAGTTTACAAACCCTGGGAAGATTAACCTATAGTCGTCGGGTTCCGCAGTGGGTTACAGGTATCGCCGATCAACCGTTAGCGGGAGCGATGGGAATCGTGATGTTGTTGATGGTGGCAGCTCTATTGTGGACTGTCTACCCTCTCGCTTAGGGCATAATGCCACAGGAGAAGCGATTATGGCAAATCTAGAAGCAGACTCCTTTTCTGCGGTTTACGGCCCGGTTTCCTCTTGGCGATATGGGCGATCGCTGGGTATTGATCCGATTGGTGGGGTGTCAACTTGTTCGTTTAATTGTGTTTATTGTCAACTCGGAGAAATTGAACAGATCACTTGCGATCGCCGAGAATATATTCCCACCTCACAAATTTTAGAGGAGTTAAAACAGTTTACCCCTTGGGATGTGGATGTGATTACCCTGAGTGGAAGTGGTGAACCGACGTTAGCGGTGAATTTAGGGGAAATGTTAAGGGAAATTAAAGCATTAACCCATCGTCCGACTTTAGTATTAACCAATGGGACGCTGTTAAATGATCCTACAGTGCGTTCAGAATTAGCATTAGCCGATCGAGTCTCGGTTAAACTGGATGCCGTTTCGGCGGCTGGCTTAAGACGAGTCAACCGAGCGGATCATCGGGTAAATTTTACGGATTTAGGGGCGGGAATTGAACAGTTTTCGGCGGAGTATCCGGGAGAATTAGGGATTCAAACGATGATCTTATCGGCTTGGGATGAATCCACTGTGGCTGAATATATTCGCCGAATTCAAGCGATCGCCCCAAGGGAAATTCAACTGAATACTCCAACTCGTCCTAAACCTGTTAAACGTCAACTCGATGGACGAGAAAATCATAGCATCACAGAGGATCGTCTTTACGAAGTTCGTCAGTTAAAATGTGTGAGTCCGGCTGTTTTAGAAGCTTTAGCGGAAAATATTCACGCTCAAACCGGGATAAAAGTAAGAACCGTCCATCAAAGTTAATGAAAAATCGCTCAATTTTGAACAAGTTCCATAATTCGATCAAAGCGGAAATTATCAACTAATTCTCGGAGTTCATTGGCGAGTTGTATATTTTCTGGCGGAATTTGATCGATTAATTCATTCGTTAGCACATCGCTACATTGAGCGGCCCCATGATAGAGTTGTTGAATCCAGTCTTGAGACATGACATTTAAAGCATTGGAATCTAAGACAAATTCTGACTCAGCATGATTAGATTGAGTGGAATGTTTCTGATCTGTAGAATTTGCATAAACATATTGTACACCCAAATGCCGACTGATTAAAGTTAGTAGTTCTTCTTCTTGAAAAGGCTTGCGAATAAAATCATCACATCCGGCGGATAAAATCATTTGTCGGTCTTGTTCAAAGGCGCTGGCGGTTAATGCTATGATGATCGTAGGATTGCCATTCGGTGTAGATTTGATATGTTGAGTGGCTTCATAACCATTCATTATCGGCATTCGGATATCCATGAAGATTAAATCCGGTTGCCAACTTGACCAAATCTTAATTGCTTCTTGTCCATTCTGGGCTTCTTTGACTGCAAATCCTATCGAGTGCAGCAATTTGTGTAACAGTAAACGATTGGTGAGTTTATCCTCAACGACTAAAATTCGATAACTTTTTTGCTGAGGTGCTAAACCGATAACTTTTTGAGTCGGATGAACGGGTTCAACGGATGATTTTTCGGTGAGTTTAACCGGAATCTTAAACGCAAAAATACTCCCGACTCCCGGTTGAGAACGAACGGTAATTTCTCCGCCCATCAGTTGGACAAACCGTTGACTGATCGGTAAACCTAAGCCCGTTCCTTCACCAGATTTTAAGCCAGCTTCTGTTTGACTAAAGGCTTTAAATAACCGATCAAATTCAGAAGCTGCAATCCCTAAACCTGTATCTTCGACTTCAAACATCAGGGTGTTGGGTTGGGGAAACTCCAGAGAACTCACGCGCAAGATGACAGTGCCTTTTTCTGTGAATTTAATTGCATTATTTAATAAATTAATCAGAACCTGACGCAGCTTATTCTCGTCTGTTATCACATATTGAGGCACATTAACATCACAATCCAATCGCAATTCTAGGCGTTTAGAGCGGGCTTTGAGTCGCAGCATTTCTTCAAGACTATTAATTAAATAGTGTAAATCAAAGCTTTTTTCGTTGAGTGTGACCTCTCCGGCTTCTATTTTCGACATTTCCAAAATATCGTTAATCAAATTCAGCAGATGTTCGCCGGAATGACTAATAATATCGAGATATTGCTGATACTCTCCAGATAAAGCCGGATCATGGTGCATCAGTTGAGTAAAACCGAGAATTGCATTCAGAGGGGTACGAAGTTCGTGACTCATATTGGCTAAAAATTCGCTTTTGGCTCGGTTAGCAGCATCAGCGATTTCTTTAGCGTATTTAAGTTCTTGGGCTTGCTGTTGAGTGGTGCTTAAAAGTTCAGCTTGTTGAACCGCGACGCCTAACTGAATGCCAATTTGTACCATCATGCGAATTTCAGATTCTTCCCAATGACGGGGGCTATCATTTTGATAGGTGGCTAAGAGTCCCCAGAGTTGAGTTCCGCAAAAAATGGGAACGGTAATATAGGCTCGGGCGTGAAATTTCTCTAATAATTCAATGTAACAACTCGAAAAATCAGTTTTGTAAATATCATTAATACAGAGATAAGTGACGCCCTGTTGATATAAACCCCCTTGGGTTTCTTGGAGATAGGTGTCTTGAATACTGACTAACTGTTGAACGGTGCATTGGGTTTGATTAACTAGATTTTCGATGCTAGCCGCAGAAGCCGTTGAGCCGAGTAAAGCCTGCCATTGGGGAGTCACAGACTCAGCAACAAATTCCCCACTCCAGTCGGGTAAAAATTGATAAATAACGACTCGATGACTGTTGAGGGCTTGTAGGAGTTCAGCCGTGGTGCTACTAAAAATTTTCTGTAAATCTAGGGACTGACGCATTCGTTGCAAGACTTGGGAAAAAGCCCGCTCTCGTTCAGCCATATTTCGCAGGGCTTGTTCAGAACGCTTGCGTTCAGTAATATCGAGAATTGTACCCACCGCCTGGATAATTTGGTTTTGAGCGTTAAAAATGCCCTGTCCTCGCGCTTCAATATGACGGATCAAACCATCAGGTCGAATAATGCGACAATCAAATTCAGTGGCTTTTCCGAACTTCAAGAGTTGCTTAAGCTGACTTCGCCAGAGGGGTCGATCTTGAGGATGAATTTGCTTAATCAGTTGAGTATAACGGGGTTCTCTTTGAGTCGGATCAAGACCAAAGATGCGGAATAATTCTTCTGACCAAATAATCTGGTGAGTCTGAAGGTCTAACTGCCAGTTTCCCACATGAGCCACTTGTTGAGCGGTGGCGAGGCTGGCTTGGCTGGCGCGAAGTTTTTCTTCGGCTTGCTTGATTTCGGTAATATCATTTGCGGTTCCGAGAATTTGTTTGAGTTGTCCAGACTCGCTGTAACTAAAAACGGTATCTCGACTAACGAACCACAGGTAATGTCCGTCTCGGTGTTGGATGCGATATTCTATTTCAAAGACATCGCCTTGACAACCAATCAGCATTTGAGAGTAGTAATCGGATAATCTTGCCAAGTCCTCGGGGTGCATCAAGATTTGAAATAGGGTTTGATCCATTGCTTGAATTTGAGCGGCAGTGTAGCCCAAAAGATCGACAACGGTACGGTTGGTGTAGAGGTTGCGTTGTTGAGAGAGATCGTAGAGATACAAAATTCCGGGGCTAGCATCGGCGATTTGCTGCACCCAGCGCTGACTTGATTGTAAGGCGGCTTCGGCTTGTTTGCGATCGCGGGCTTCGAGAGCTAGAGAGGTCATCTGTGCCAGGTAGCTGGTAAAGTTTTGTTCTTCTATGGCCCAATCTCGGATTAGACTGTCTTCTAAGCTGATCACACCGAGAATTTGCCCTTTGCAGCGAATGGGAACAGTCAGTAAGGCGATCATGGCGTTTTTTTGCAGGTAGACAGTCAGTTGTTGGGTACATTCGTCGGTGTGGGCGTTGGAAGCGCTGATCACTCGTTGAGCGTTAATGGCTTCAAAGTAGGCCGAACATTGCGATCGCTGGAGGGTGATTTCTGTTTTTGGGGCCAGATCGCTTGAGTTGGGGTACAAATAGGCACAATAGAGTTCTGATTGATCTGTGTTATAGAACCAGATGCCGGAACGGGCTACATTTAGGGTACGGGCGGCAATTTGAGTAATTTCGCTCATGGCGATCGCCAGATTTCCCTCAAAAATGCTTTGACTTTGGGCGAGTTCGAGGAGTCCGGTTTGTTGTTTTCTCAGGCGAATTCCACTGGTGAGGATGCTAAATTCGGCGGCGACTCGTTCAAGGATTTCTTGTTCGAGTTCGGCGGTTCGCGATCGCAGTCCGACGGTGGCTTGGTGAACTCGCATCTCTAACTGATTATAGGCTTGATTGCGGGCAATTTCTGCTTGCTGACGTTGAATTTCGGCGACGACTCGGGCTGCAAACAGGCTTAAAATCGCGGTTAGGGTGTTTTCGTCTGTGAGGGGCTTGTCGCTGAGAATGCACAGAGTACCAATGGCTTGTTGTTCTCCATCTAATAGCGGAACACCCAGATAGGAGACGACGCCCAGGGTTTTGAGGATTGAGGCTTGGGGAAATTGCTCTGGCAGGTGATCGTTTAAAAATTGGATTTTGGCGGTTTTGAGGACAAGTTCACAGGGCATCCCAAGCATCTGATATTGGAGTTGGGGTTGGAGTTGTCCGTTGGAGTAAAAAGCGATAATATTCAGTTGGTTTGGGTTTTGAGGGTTGACTTGGGTAATCAGAACGTTGGGAACTTCTAGGATGGTGGCGAGTTGCTTGACTAAAGTCGAAAAGAATTGGGTTCCGGTGACTGCGGCGGTATCGGCGACGAGTTTTTTCAGGACTTCTTCGGTTTTGATGGGTTGCTGAATATTGGCTTCTTGGGTTTTGTCAAGGGCTGTAAACTGAGGTTGGGTGGATAACGTTAGGAGTTTCGGCAGTTTGAGGAACAAGATCCTGGCGGTGTAAACAAACACCAGAATGAAAATCGCTCTGCTGAGTTCAGTAAGCCAGGGGTTAGGATAGCAGAATGTCCAAAGGTCAAGAATTTTTGTGGTTCCACAAGTAAACAGAAAGACACTGATCCAGATGTAGAAGCGTTGATGGGGAAAATCCTGTCGCTGTTGAACCCGATAGAGCATCAGGGCGATCAAATAATAGATCAGAGCAATTAAGGTATCGCCGCCTGCGTGTAATAAAAGGAAGGAAAATTGCTTCTTGGTGCAGAGATCGAGCGGAAGACTTAGAGCTAACTGGTTTTGTACAATGATTTTCCACATGGAAGTTTGTTCAACTGATGATCAAGTGGAGAATACAATTAATTGGCAGGGGTTACACCCTTTTGCCTGGGGAAAAGGCTGACAACTGCACCTATAGCAGAGAAAGAGTTGATTAGGACACTGTTTTTCTGTCGAATCCTTTTATGATAAAGGTTTCAATTCTGTCTCCTGTCTCGGTGTCTCCTGATTTCTGCTATAAATGTGGGAGTCATTAAGCCTATCAATGACGGGTTCTGCTTTTTTTCAGCAGTTCTATTTGTTCTTATTGTCTTTATAAATTGTAGCTTTATCTCCCAGCTATCCGACTTCTCAGGTACAACTAGAGTAAACTTGGGTCTGAGTTAACTGCTGGGTTTACGGCTAGGGGGGTTAATCATTCACCGGATTTTTGTGTATTCTGTTAGAATTGGGAATCTAATCACTAAAACCGCCGGGAGTTGAGTATTAAACTGGAATAGAATGACCGAATTTCCTTCTGTTTAAAAACACTGGTATTGAATTTTTCTCTCTCTGTTCTTCTGATTCTCTTTAGAAACTGGCTCAAACTTTTAAAGTCTTCCAACAGGGCAGAGGCTATCACATATTACGGAAATTGTCAAGCTTGTTTTGTAGTCATTATCAAACAGAAAAATCTGAAATTTATTTGTAAAGAGCTACAAACTTTCCCAACAATCTATGAGAAGATTGTGCCTGTTAAGTGTTCTAAACTCAATCAGAGGAGTCAATCAAGCATTGCTCAAAGGATTACATAAAGGCGATTCTCCAGGGGAGACACAATCGACCTCGCATCACTAGGATATCAAGTTAGATCAATAACCGCTATCCACTTTCAGATAACATTAAATATCGAGTATCATCGTCGAATACTCAGAACCTAAACCATCGTAAAATTTCTTCGTGTGCCTTCTCAATGACAATTGACGAAGTGATACAGGTGCTTAATGCTACCCTGTCGGAATCTTTAACCTCTCTCCAAGAACTCATACTCCGTCAAGCATGGGAGGGAAAAACCTATACAGTAATTGCCAAGGATGCCTTTTACGGAGCCGAACGAATTCGGAAAGTTGCAGCCCGATTATGGTTATTACTGAGTGAAACTTGGGGAGAACCCATCAACAAAACCAGTTTTCGTCAAATATTGGAGTCTCGTTCCTTGACCCTCGCTCAACAGCAGTTGCTCCAGAACCCATCGGACTTTTCGGTAACAAACATTGTAGAATTTCCCAATCGTCCTTTACTGCACAATTCTAGCTTTTATATTCCTCGACCTCCGATTGAGGAACTTGCTTATGGGGAAATGATTCAACCGGGTAGTTTAATCCGCATCAGAGCGCCCCATAAAATGGGAAAAAGCTCTCTGATTTTTTATCTACTGGCTCAAGCGGAAGTGGAAAATTACCAGAGTGTGATTATCGACTTTCAACAAGCGGATCGGGTGATTTTTAGCGATCTCAATAAATTCTTGCGTTGGTTGAGTATGAATGTCACGCGAGAATTAAACTTAGAGTCAAGGATCGATGAATATTGGGATGAAGAAATGGGGAGCAAAGTGAGCTGCACAAGCTATTTTCAAGGCTATATTTTGACTCAAATTCAGTCTCCAATTGTTCTGGCTTTTACCGAAGTGGATCGGGTGTTTGAATTCCCCGAAATAGCCGGAGAATTTTTTCCGTTGTTGCGATTTTGGCATGAACAAGCTCGCAAGGTCAATATTTGGCAAAAACTGCGGTTGATTGTTACCTATTCTACAGAAATTTACCTGCCGCTCAAACTGCATCAATCGCCGTTTAATGTGGGTTTACCTTTAACATTACCCCCCTTTACCCCTCAGCAAGTTCAACAACTGGCTGAACAATATGAATTGACTTGGATGGGGAATACTCAAATTGAACAACTGATGAATATGGTCGGAGGACATCCTTATTTAATTCAGCTTGCATTTTATCATTTGACCTTTCCTGAACATCCTCTCAATCAAAGATCAACTTGGCAATCGGCTGACCCCATTTCCGAGAATGAAACCTCTGATCATCCTCAAAATCGCTTGCAAAAATTGTTAGAACAAGCCTCAACAGAAGCCGGAATTTATAATGATTATCTGCGTCGTTTGCTGGCGATAATTCAAGCCGAACCTCAATTAAAAGCTGCACTTCAAAAGATAGTGGCAAGCGAGATCGGTGTAACGATTGAGTCTATTTTAGCCCATCAATTAGAGAGTTTAGGATTGGTGAATTTAGAAGGCGATCGCGTTCAGATTTGCTGTGCATTGTACCGTCTGTATTTGACCAAACAACTTTTACCCACCTACGGGGAAACTCCCCTCTCGAATTTTATCCCACCTGCTGATATAAGTAAGATTGAAGAATCTTCGGATTCTGAACAGTTAAAAAAAGAGAATCTAGAGTTACAACAGTTATGTAATTTAGACGAGTTGACACAATTGGCAAATCAACGTTACTTCAATAGCTATCTTCAAATGGAATGGCAACGTGCCTCTCGAGATCAAACAAACCTATCCTTTATCTTATGTGATATTGACTATTTCAAAATCTATAATACAATTTACGGCTACTCAGCCGGGGATGATTGTTTGCGGCAAATTGCTAGAGCAATTCGAGAATGTGTTAACCGTCCAGATGATGTTGTTGCTCGTTATGGTGGAGAAGAATTTTCTATTTTGCTACCTCGAACTGATTTGTCTGGGGCGGTTTGTGTGGCTGAAAGAATCCGTGAAAAGGTAAAATCTTTAGCGATTGAAATTAAGAGTCAGAAGTTTGGTGGTTTTCCAGAAGAGTTTGTCACGGTGAGTTTGGGTGTATCTAATACGATTCCCAATGCAGAAGAAAATTATAGAGCCATTGTACAGGCAACTGAACGAGCATTGTATCAATCCAAGAGAAAGGGGCGCAATCGAGTCACTGTTAGTCAGTTTCAAGCGAGTACAGTCAGTTAGACTGTTTAATATTAACGAAAAAACCGGGTGGGTGCTAATGTTTTTCTCTAAGTATCAAGTCGGTGGAAGTCTTAAAAGTGACGATCCCAGCTATGTTATCCGTGCCGCAGACAGACAACTTTATACCGCTCTCAAGTGCGGAAAATTTTGTTCTGTTTTTGAAGCTCGTCAGATGGGAAAGTCATCTTTATTAGTGAGAATGAAGCGAAATCTAGAAGCAGAAGGGTTTTGTTGTATCTCTTTAGATATGAGCAGTATTTCGGGTGAACAAAAACAGGATGAAAGCTGGTATAAATGCTTGTTATTTCAAATTTTAATCGAGTTAGACTTAATTAAAACAATTCAGTTTCATACTTGGTGGGAAAAATATAAAACCCTAACTCCGATTCAGCGATTTCATCAGTTTATCCGAGAAATTATTACCATTTATTTACCTCAAAAAAAACTATTGTTTTTAATCGATGAAGTAGACAGTCTTCTGCGTTTACCGTTTTCTTTAGATAATTTTTTCAGCTTGATTCGACTCTACTACGATCAACGAACGATTGCTCCTGAATACAACCGTCTGATTTTTGCTGTATTTGGCGTAGTGACACCCTCAGATTTAGTCACAGATATCCTTGAGAGTCCTTTTTCGATTGGTACATCTATCGAACTTCAAGGGTTTAAAAGCACAGAAATTCAACCGCTCATCAAAGGATTAGAAGGAAAAGTGTCTCAGCCTGAAACGGTACTAAAAGAAATTCTCTTTTGGACAGGCGGACAACCTTTTTTAACCCAAAAAATTTGTCAGATTCTTTGGAAAATAAGTCTACAAAACCCTAATAAAATACTTACTATTCCCCAGGGAAAAGAAAGATTATGGATTGAAAATATTGTGCAGTCTTATCTTATAAGATCCTGGGAAATCAAAGATGAACCTGAACATTTACGAACGATAAAAAATCGACTAATTTACAATCCAAAGCAAACTCAAACTCTCCTCAAAATTTATCAGAAAATCCTACAGGGTTTAAACATTGAAGTTGATGATAGTCGGGAACAGACTGAACTTTTATTAAGCGGGTTAGTGGCTAAACAGGAAGGATTACTAAAAGTTAAAAATCCTATTTATCGCCAGGTCTTTAACCTAAAATGGGTTGAACAACAACTGACTCATTCTCAAGACTTAGAACTCCAATCTGTTCTCAATAAATCAAGCTTTTCTTCCAGTTGAACTGTTAAGCGTTCAAGTTTTGCATCTGAACTAAGTTGTTGTCGTCCCGTTTCAGCAATTTTTAGCAGTTGTATTCCATAAAGTTGTTCTTGTTCTTGCCAAATTTGACTCAAGTTTGGAAATTGCAGGAAACTATTTTTCCAATGAATTAAAGCTGGAAATGTTGAACGAATTCCCCGGGCATATTTGGGATAATATTTCACCAAGGGAGAAAGAGAATAAGGAGAGTATTTTACACCCATTGAAGAACACCAATCTTGCCATTTAAAGGCTAGAATTCTCGGACTGGTAATCATCGGAATCCAAGGCACCCTAAAAGTATCAGCAATAATTGCACCGTGCATCGCTTCAGCCAGTAAAACCTCTGTTTGGCTAATACTAGAGAAAACCTGATCAACAGAGGCGCGAGGATCAATATAATGAAAGCCAATTTGTTCACAAATCCGTTGCCAGATTTCCCCCGCAAAAGTGGCATGATGAATGTGCGGCATATAGGAATAACGATAACTTTTTTGTAAGGAAGGTTGATATAAACGTCTTGTTAAAATGGCACCATCTGTAATTGCTAAATCGGTTGATAAGCCTAATTTTTTTGCCGATAATTTTCCTCTAACACAGTAAACTTGCCAATTTTTATCTAACGTTTTTAAAGGCTGTTCATAACCCACACCTGTACTAAAAATAATGAACTGTTTGGCTTGGGGTATTCGTTGAGGTAATAGTTGATTTAGTAAGGTTCCAATACCGATAAACGTCGTTGTTTCGTCTTCATCAAAAAATCCGGGTAGGAGTTGGGGCCATAACCAGTTATTCAGTTGATCTCCAAAATTACTAGCTCTATCTTTTCGCTGATAATAAAATAGTTTCATCGTTTAATATTTAATGCTAAAGATGCAATTTTAGACTGTCCTCGATGAATAAACCAAGATAAATAACGAGTTTCGAGAATCATATTTTGAACTCGACGAGGTTTTGAACACCAATCTTCAAAAGCAGGAATGGCAATTTCTGTGAGAAAGTAACGCCACTTTTTGGTAATTCGTTCAGGATGAATTTTTTGTGCTTGTAATTGACCCTTTTCAACTATGTTTTGACGAAAGTTACTATCAGATTTCAATTTTTTTAAAGCGGAAATCAACTCATTCATCGAAGTCACTTCTAAATAATTTAAGTTCGGTTTTCCCTCAGTTTGATAGGCTGACTCATACCCTAAAATAGCAGGAACACCCGCTAACCAAGCATTAAAAAGTTTCGTTGCAGGTTTATTGGTATATTGATTTCCTTTTCCAAAACTACGAATAGCAACCACAGCGTCAACTTGACTGTAGTCATTCCAACGATTATCAATTTTTTCATAATCTGCCCAGTGATTTTGATTAATAATTGGACACCAATTTAAGCCGAGTTTCTCAAGTTTATTTTGCCATTCAATACTAGAAAGTTCAGGTGTTAGATTTTTGATGTGTCCAAAAAAAACAATATTTTTAAATGTTTCTCCTCGTTGATGATCCCGAGGAATTAATCCCGGTTGTGTCCAATGAGGGATATAATATCTGGAGTTTATTGTTGATGCTTCTTGAGGATTTTGTACCACATGAAGTTGAGCGTAGGGATAGGAATTTGATTCAGCTTTGATACAAATAAAAAGTAAATTATTTTGAGGTTTTAGTGATTTGTGAATCGATAAACAGTTGCGATGAACGATCACAATTCCAGACTGAGGTAATTCATCAACTAATTGACAAGGAAAACCATCCGCTTTTAAACGAAGATAAGTTTGCAATGTCCAAGCATAAATTCCTAGACAAAATCCAGCCCAATTTTCATTGATATTTTGAGGAAACTGTTTAGGGAATAAATCACGAGGTATGTAAAAATAGATGCTCGGTTTTTGCATAAATTTATGATACTTTTCTCACAAAAAAATAATAAAAGGGACTCATTAAGCTACTCCAAAAAAATTCTAATTCACAACGAGCTACTAAATCTGTATTGATAATTTTGCGATAAGCCCAGTAATGAACGATAAATTTACGAAGATCGTTCAAAAGATAAATAACCGTAAAAAAAGGCTTTTTCCAAGCTGGAAGTTGCAGCATTCGAGTGTAATAGCGACTCAAACCAATTCCCCGTAAAAGTTTGACGAGATAAGATTGTTGTAAACGATTATTAGGAATATGATGATCAACTTTCATCTGGGGATTGTGCCAAATTTCCCAACTTTTTTTTCTAAAATAAGACAGAATTTCAATATCTTCGCCTTTATTTTGTAAAGACTGTGCTGATACTCCGGTGAAAAAAGGTTTTTCAGGTACGCAGTCTAACCAAACTTGTTTACGAATCACTAAACCCGCACCGGGCGGAAATAACCAACGTTCTAATAAGTCATAACGAAAGGCTTCTTCTCCCCGATTAATAATCGCTAAAAAGCAAGCAATTCGATGAAAGTTTTGCGGGGGGTTCGCCTCATATAACGCTTGAATTTGACTGCCATAGGCTCCCGCTTTAGGATGCAATTGAGCAAACGAATAAGCTGAGTTAACCCAATCATTACGAGGTAAGTTATCATCATCTAGAAAGCCAATTAAAGGGCTTTGTGCTTCCTTAATCGCTAGACGTCGAGCAAATGTAATTCCTTGTTGCCGTTCAAAGCAGTATCTAATTTTAGGAGAATTTTGGGAAGATTCTGATTGATACTTGCGAACCACTTTTTCAGTATTATCTGTGCTATTATTATCAATAACTAAAATTTCCCAAACGAGAGGTTTGGTTGTTTCTTGAGCAAGCAGACGATCTAGAACTTGAGGTAAACGATGTTCTCCGTTATAAGTGCAGATTACCACTGTGAAGTCAAGCATAAGATTCTAAAATCACATCAATAATTTTGCTTGGTGTTGATTGTTTCATACCATAAATTTTTACTGAATGCAATATCAAGATGTCAAGGTATTATTTTTTGAGCATTATCTTCTGTAAAACTTATAGGGTATAGGTTAAGCAGGTATTAAGAAGTAAAAGAGAAAGCGTCACTTTTACCAAAGATTTACATTTATTTTATATACAGGGGGTTTATTTAAAACGATTGGGGTTCGTTTAACCGTTCATCTAAAATTTATGTCTAGCAAGCCAGACACTTGCGCTAGCGAAATTAATTTACAATAGTTTTCAAGCCAATGTTACCCAGTGATTTATTAAGTTATCGCCAACTAGGAGAAACCCTAATTCCCCTGCATCTCAAAATAGACTCCCAAAATTTAGATGTTGCAAATCAGGTAATTTCCTGTTTTCAAGACTCCGTAAATTCCACACAGGGAGAACTCAACCAACGTCTCAGTGAATTTGAAGGAGATAGCCCAAATTATCGCATAAAACGAGGACTTGCTCATTTACTGAAAAGTGGTTTTTGTACGTTTGAAATTATCAGTCCACTCGAACCTGTTGAGTTGCGAGAACAGGTTTTTACCTTAGCCGCTCAAACCATCCCTAGTCCTGAAAATACAGAAAAAACCCTAGAAAAACTGGCTTTAACTTTATCTCAAACACTCAAACGAGAAGTAGTTTTAGATGAAATTAGAGCGGGTTTATATGCCGATTTACAAGAAAATAAAATTCTAACTCAGTTTGATACTCCGACTCCAGAAGCCTTGTTACATCGCTATAATTTATCTCAAGTTCAGGGAATTTTTTATCGAGCGAGTGACATTCAAATTAACGCTTATCGAAATGATCCCGGCGAATATAAACTCTTATTTCGCTATCTAAAATTATTTCAAGTTATGACTTATATTGAAGGAGATGCAGAACATGGTTTTACGCTCACTTTAGACGGGCCAACCAGTTTATTTAAACCCAGTACCCGTTATGGTTTAGCCTTAGCTAAAATGATTCCTGCTTTACTTCATGTGACTCGATGGAGTCTCAAAGCGACTTTACAACAGCGTGATCCTTATAGTCGAGTCTTGCGTACAGGTTATTTTAGCCTGAATTCTGATTGTGATTTAGTCAGTCATTATCCACCAGGAAAGCCCTATGATAGTCTGTTAGAAGAGTCTTTTGCAACTCGTTGGAAATCACTCAAAACAGACTGGAAACTTGAACGAGAAGTTGATCTAATTCCCCTTCCTGGAAGTGTAATGATTCCTGATTTTCGTTTAGTTCATCCCGATGGACGGGTCTTTTTATTAGAAATTGTCGGGTATTGGCGTCCTGAATATTTACAAAAGAAATTTTATCAAGTTCGTCATTCTGACTGTGATAATTTAGTCTTAGCGATTTCCGAACGTTTAAACCTAGAAAAAGCGGGAGTTAAACTGAATAATATTCCCGCTCGGATTGTTTGGTTTAAAGATAAGTTATCTCCTAAAAGCGTTTTAGAAGTGATTGAAAGTTAAGGAAAAATGGATAAATTCACCACGAAGAAACAAAGACACAAAGAGTTGCTTGTGGTATTTTCTGTGTCTAAGAGTTTGTGTTTGACTTCTTATTTTTTGGCGGAACGGGGTCATATCCGCCGGGGTGAAACGGATGACAACGCAAAATTCGTCGAATGGCTAACCAACCGCCTTGCATCACCCCAAATCGTTCAACAGCCTGCATCGCATAGACTGAACAAGTGGGGTGATATCGACAAGAGGGGGGTAACAAGGGTGAGATAAACATCTTGTATCCCCGAATTAATCCTATTACGATTTTTTTCATGGTTTAGTCGTTTTTAATGACAAAATTTTTCGACACAACGGACAAATATTTCGACGCCCATTCCTAATGCTGTTTCATCGAAATCAAATCGGGGATGATGATGAGGGTAGGCTAAATCTTTCTCAGGGTTTGCTGAACCTAAAAAGAAATAGCAACCGGGAATTTCTTGCAGGAAAAATGCCATATCTTCCCCGCCCATTGTTTGACAGTCGGGAACAATTCCGAGTGGGGTTTCGATAACGGTTTCTGCGACACTTTTGACTAAATCTGCCATCTGACTATCATTAATTACAGGCGGATAAAAGGAGTAATAATTCAAGTCATAACTCGCCCCTTGACCCTGACAAATTCCAGCGATAATATCTTCGATGCGTTTGCCAAAAAATCCCGCATATTTGGGGTTAAAATATCGCACGGTTCCGGTCATTTTTGCCGAGTCTGCAATCACGTTATTCGCGTGTCCGGCATGAAATGAACCGACTGTAACAACTGCGGCATCTAACGGGTCAACATTGCGACCTACAATGGTTTGTAAAGCGTTAACAATTTGGGAAGCAACTACAATTGAATCAACGGTTTGATGAGGCATAGCGCCATGTCCGCCTTTGCCTTGAATGGTGCATTCAAACAGTTCTACGGCTGCCATTAATGCACCACTTCTCACTCCGACTGTTCCTAATGGTAAATTATTCCATAAATGCAACCCAATAATCCCATCAACATCAGGATTTTTTAACACTCCTGCTTCAACCATCGGTTTAGCGCCGCCGGGGCCTTCTTCTGCGGGTTGAAAGATGATTTTAACAATTCCTTTGAAGTCTTGGCGATGATGGGCTAAATAATAAGCTGTTCCTAATGCAATTGCCGTGTGTCCGTCATGTCCGCAAGCGTGCATGATTCCATCATGTTGGGACTTATAAGACACTTGATTTTGTTCTTGAATAGGTAAGGCATCTATATCCGCCCGAATCGCTAAAACAGGCCCCGGTTGACCACTATTTATTGTTGCGACGATTCCGGTTTTGGCAATTTCAGTTTGATGTTCGATTCCCCAACTTTTTAATTTTTCAGAAATAAATTCTGCGGTTAACTGTTCTTTAAACCCAAGTTCAGGACGTTGATGAAGACGGCGCCGCCATTCGACTAATTGGGGTTGCAGATTGCGAATCTCTAATCGCAGTTGAGAGAGGTTAACGCTATTGCGGATGGGAACAGTTGAAACCATAGAGCTTTAGGAGTGAGAGTTATTACAGCTAATCACATGAGCTTTTATTATAACCGTTCTCACGTCTCGATGTTAATGTTGAATTTCTCCCCTCTCAGGGCATAAGAGGGGGAACTCCTACCAAATACAATGATTAATTCCCAGAAACTTCAATATTGATGGTTTGTTTTCCAGGATTTTCAGCCGCAATTTCGGCTTCAGCTTCGGCGACTGTATCTTGCCAAAGTTCTCCCACTTCGGCTAAGGTTTTTTGTCCGTTATGATAGAGTTTAACGCCGCTTTTAATACTCGCTTTCGCAACCGTTTTGGCAACCGGAAGTAACAGGGGAACTAAGACTAATGCCCCGACTCCAACTGCTGCTGTTGTCAGTGAAGTTTGTTTGAAGGTTCTTAATAGATGAAGATGTGCCATGATCGATTTCCTCGCTTTATTCAAAGGGATTGAAAACTTTTTTGACTAACTGACGGTTTGAGGCATGGGACGACCCGCCATGAAGTTTAAAAACATTGTCAGCATGGATGACTTAAATCCTGAAAATATACTCGTTTTTTCAGGAACTTTCGGCGTAGAATTGACGGTTTTTTCAGTAACTCTCTGTACAAGTTTCTCAACTTTTACTTCGGGTTTAGCTTCCTCAACAACTGGGGCGACTTTTACTTCAGAAATTGTTGGGACGACAGGGGTTAAAATCTCAGAAAAATTCGGTTGAGTTTCTGCAACTTTTTCAAACAAACGGTTTAACTCTGATTCTAGTATAGCATTATTTTTAAACTGATGAATGATAGTCACAGAAGCGGTTGTGAGATTAATATTAATGTCTTTAATACCCGAAATTTGTTCGGCGAATCTTTCTAAGCGTTTGGCGTAGCGCGAATCTTTTTTAACTTGTGGAACCCGCAATCTGATTCGTCCGGGTGTAGAATGAATCACGGTAATTTCTAGATTTTTTTCTTCTGTTGGCTGAGAATTAGAGCTTAAAAGTGTAACGGCTTTGAGTTGGGGTTTAACTCCATTAATCACTTTAGCCGTGACTTGACTGGTTGCATAGGAAACGGGAAGCGACACCCAGCCGCTAATTCCTAAATGACGGTTTAATAGCATCGCTGCACTCATCCGAATTAACGTTTCAATGATTTCTGTTGAGGGTTGAGGTGTTGCAGTTAATCTCACGGTTTCCGCAGAATAAATGCTATTATTTTCTAACTCACAAGGAGAAGCGGTTAATTGGGCTAAAAGTTCAGACAGGGACAGCTTTTGAGTGTCAAATTTTAAGATTAAATTGTTTGTTTCAGGATGCAAAATAACGCTGTAAATTCCCTCGATTTGTCGCAACTGTTGGGCGATGGTTTCTAAGTGACCCGTGACTTTAATTCGCACACGCCCTGACGTTGCATGAACCACTTCAATTGATGGATGAAAAGGTTGCAGGGTCCTATTGGTCATTTTCCACCTCCTTGGGGAATCTAAAGTAGATGCTAAACTTAACCCCTTGGCGTCAGGTTCGGTTAAGCGAAGGTTAAGTTACGTTATTATTCTAGATTAATCCTTTGGGGTTATAATGACAAGTCTAATCGTTTTTATTTTACAAAAATTTATTTCAAACGTCTATGTGTTGTCTCCTAAGCCTTTTGTAGCAAGGAATTTAGGAAAGTTTTAAAATATCTAAAATCTCCTATTGAGAATAATATGCAATTTTTTAAACAGGGCTTTTTTAAGCAAAATTCAAGGAATAAATCAGTCACAGCTTAAGGAAAACTTTGTTAAACTTTTAATACCGTTGATTTTATTGAGAATAACCTCCACTAAGTTGTTGTGGGGCTATCGGAATTTGCCCTAAAGCACTACAACATTGTTCAAAGTCTATGGTTAGGTCAGAAAATCTATATTTTCCTCTATAGGCTGGTTTTAGATATTGTCACAAAATCAAAAACAGGCTAAGATGAATCCATAGAACGTTAGGAGTTTAACCAATATGCACGGAAGAGGAGGATGTCGTCAGGGCGCCGGACGTCGGGGGGCTTGGAGACATGGGGCGACGCAAACCATTCGAGTACCGATGGCGCTAAAAGACCAGTTACTCGAAATTACGCGACAGTTGGATCATGGAGAGTTGGTGGGGAATTTCCCAGAAAACGACCTACAAGACGTCATCAATCGTTGGCAAGAACAATGTGATGCGGCTTCGCTGGATGCGGTAGAATGGAAAAAAGTGCGTCAACTCTTGGCAGAACTTCAGCAGGTGGTGTTAACGTCAACGGTAGGATGCAGACAAGGGAAAGGTAACCGAGGTCAAGGTCACTGTCACGGACACCATCATGAAGTCGTTGAAACGCCGATGATTTAATGCCAATTTGTTTATCCCCCCTGCTGCTTTGAAAAGGGGGGTTAGGACAGGGAAGTGGTTAGTTTTTAGTGGAAAACTCCCCCATTCAGAAAGGTCTATCATCGGTTATTTTTGAGGCGATCGCTCTTCAAATTTAAATTCTGTTCGCCGCCCTCCTTTTTGAGGTTCCTATCCGATTATGAATGAATTAGAAAACGAATATCAATTAAAGATACTGGATATGGCAGCTAATCTTTGTCTGGATAAAATCGCCACTCCAACGGATGAAAATCTAAGATTTATGGAATCTAACGTTGATAAAATTGTTTGGGACGTGGGCACCCAAATCTATCAACAGAGCGGTTTTAAAGCAGATTTTGCAAGGGTCAGGGATATCATTATTTCTCGCCTTGAAAAGATCAGGCATCAAATTCAGCTTAAAGGGGAACGAAAAGCGGCAGAACAGGCTAAAGGTGAAGCCGAGTTGCGCGAACAAACCGAACGAAAAGCAGCAGAAGCCAAACGTTTAGCCGAGTTGCGCGAACAAGCCCAACGAAAAGCGGCAGAAGCCAAACGTTTAGCCGAGTTACGCGAACAAGCCCAACGAAAAGCGGCAGAACAGGGTAAACGTTTAGCCGAGTTGCGCGAACAAGCCGAACGAAAACGAAAAGCGGCAGAACAGGCTAAATGTTTAGCCGAGTTTCTAGAACAAGCCGAGTTTCTAGAACAATTTGATGGGAATAAAAATAAAGCCGAAATTTTTCTCAAACTGCGATGGGTATTGCTCGAAGAATTAAGTATCGATGAAGAAAAGGTAAATTTAGACAGCGATATTAAATACTATTTGGGTGCAGATTGGGCGGATATGCTACTCCTTTCTGTGGCTATAGAACAGGAATTTGAAATTGAGATACCAGACGATGAAGCAGAAAAAATTGGTCTTCATGGCTACAATTCTTGCAGAGTTAGAGAATTGCTGGATTATATTTATCCGAAGATTAACGACACTACAAAAACAGCAGTGCCAGAAGCCAAACGTTTAGCCGAGTTGCGCGAACAAGCCGAACGAAAAGCAGCAGAAGCCAAACGTTTAGCCGAGTTGCGCGAACAAGCCGAACAAAAACTGGCAGAAGCCACACGTTTAGCCGAGTTGCGCCAACAAGCCGAACGACTAGTCCCAGAAGAAGCCAAACGTGAAGCCGAGTTGAAACCCGAAATTTTTCTCAAAGTTTGAAGGGTATTGGCCGAACAATTAGGAGTCGATGCAGAAGATGTAAATTTAGACAGCGATATTTCAAACGATTTGGATGCAGATGGAATGGATATGCTACAACTTCCTATGGCTATAGAAAATGATGTCAACCCGTGCGATCGGTTAGTTGTTAGTAGCTCTTGAAATTAAAATTCTGTTGGCTGCCCTCATTTTTGGAGTTCTTATCCGATCATGAATGAATCCGAAAACGAATATCAATTAAAGATATTGGATATGGCGGCTAATTTTTGTTTGGATAAAATCGCCACTCCAACGGATGAAAATCTAAGATTCATGGAATCTAATGTTGATAAAATTGTTTGGGACGTGGCAACCCAAATCTATCAACAGAGCGGTTTTCAAGCCGATTTGGCTAGGGTCAGGAATATCGTTATTTCTCGCCTTGAAAATATCAGGTATCAAATTCAGCTTGAAGCCGAACGAAAAGCGGCAGAAGCCAAACGTTTAGCCGAGTTGCAAAAACAAGCTGAACCAAAAGCGGTAGAAGAAGCCAAACGTTTATCCGAGTTGCAGAAACAAGCCGAACAAAAAGCGGTAGAAGAAGCCAAACGTTTATCCGAGTTGCAGAAACAAGCCGAACGAAAAGCGGTAGAAGAAGCCAAACGTTTATCTGAGTTGCAAGAACAAGCCGAACAAAAAGCGACAGGAGAAGTTAAACGTGAACCCGAGTTGCAAGAACAAGCCGAACGAAAAGCGGTAGAAAAGACTAAACGTGAAGCCGAGTTGAAAGCCGAAATTTTTCTCCAACTACGAAGGGTATTGGCTGAAGAATCAGGAGTCGATGAAGAAGATGTAAATTTAGACAGCCATCTTGCAGACGATTTAGGTTTAGATGATACATATGGATTAGAGATCTACGGACTTTTTATGGCTATAGGAGAGGAATTTGAAATTGAGATATCAGACGAAGATATAGAAAAAATTGGTTTTACAGTTCGAGAATTGTTCGATTATCTTTATCAGAAGATTAACGACACTACAGAAATAGGGAAGTTAGAAGCCAAGCGTTTAGCCAAGTTGCGAGAACAAGTCGAACGAAAAGTGGCAAAAGCCAAAGGTTTAGATGAGTTGCGAAAACAAACCGAAGGAAAACTGGCAGAAGCCCAACGTTTAGCCAAGTTGCGCGAACAAGCCGAAGGAAAACTGGCAGAAGCCAAGCGTTTAGCCGAGTTGCGAGAACAAGCCGAACAAAAAGCGGCAGAACAGGCTAAATGTGAAGCCGAGTTGCAAGAACAAGCCGAACGAAAAGCGGCAGAAGAAGCCAAACGTTTAGACGAGTTGCAGAAACAAGCCGAACAACAAGCGGTAGAAGAAGCCAAACGTTTATCCGAGTTGCAGAAACAAGCCGAACAAAAAGCGGTAGAAGAAGCTAAACGTTTATCCGAGTTGCAGAAACAAGCCGAACAACAAGCGGCAGAAGAAGCCAAACATTTATCCGAGTTGAAAGACGAAATTTTTCTCAAACTGCGAAGGGTATTGGCTGAACAATTAGCAGTCGATGAAGAAAAGGTAAATTTAGATAGCCATCTTGCAGACGATTTAGGTGCAGATGGACTAGATGGATGGGAACTTAGTATCGCTATAGAAAATGAATTTGAAATTGAGATACCAGACGGTGAAGCAGAAAAAATTGGCTTGTTCTCATATTATAAAACCAACAGTTCTCCCAATAGACTTTGGCTGGTTTCGACATCAGAGAGCTTTCAACTACCAAATTATTGCCCTCCAACTCTCACAGTTGGAGAATTGCTCGATTATATTTATCAGAAGATTAAGGACACTACAAAAACAGAATAGAATCTGTTCTGCGTTCTGATAATCCTCCAACTACAGCAATGGTGTCCCACAAACGAGCAACTTGTCAACCCTTGCGATCGCTCTTATCGCAGTGGGTGGGGGTCGAGAGGGGTTGGGGGAAAGCCCTAAAACCGGGGAATAAATTCCCCGTCTAAAAACCAAAGTCCTATACGCTTCGGACTTTATGTATTAGACAGAGATTTTAATCTCTGGGGGGTCTGGCGGGTCTGGCGGGTCTGGCGGGCTTCTTTTTAAGGGGGGCAAAGGGGGATAAAACCTTAAGAGAATCCTGAAATTGTCAATAACCTTGTGTTTTGATCGCCGCCTGTGCTTAAATAAGAATCTGGGGAAAAATCAGCTTGCGATCGCCATAGAATGAAATCTGTACAAGCGAAAAGTTTCTCCTGATTTAACGCAGGTACTTGGCGGAGGATTATAAAATGTTAACTCAAAATCAGGGTCGGTTGGCAATTCTTGAGCGGATCAGAACGGCTTATCAAAATAATCCGACTCGAACGATTGCAATTGGGGTGGGAGTATTGGTGTTGACTCCGGCGGTGATTCCCTTACTCAAACCTGTTGCAAAAGCAGCCATTAAAGGCGGCGTTTCAATGTATGAAAAAACCAAAGCAGCGATCGCAGAAACCGGCGAAGTATTCGGAGATATTGTCGCAGAAGCTAAAGCCGAAGTCGCCGCCGAAACTCAACAAAAATCCCCACAAAAAACCGCCTATTTAGCCAACACCAGCACCCCGAAAAACTAAGTAATTTTTTCGGCAGAATGAGTCGAATTATTGTCGGGATTCAACCCATCTTGTTCGAGGTCTGTCCAGGTTTGTTTGCTTTCGTTATACAGGGATAACCCTTGTTTAATGGCGGCTTTTAGCAAGGGTCGTCCTAACTTGGTTGCAGCCGGAACCACAATAGTTCCGAAGACAATTACCCCAATTCCGGCTAAGGCGAGTTGATTGTTAGCGTTTTCGTCTTCGAGAATTTCTCGCAAGTGCAACGACAAAACAGATCGATCCCAATGAATTAAAGACATAGTTCCTCCAATGGTATTTGACCAATAATTGAACACCAAAAATTGTTAATTTTAACTCGAAGTTGAACTTCCTTTTTCAAGCTGATGTTGAACTAACGGACGCAAACTATTCAACCCCGCAGCGATCGCCGAACCGTTGTGAATTACAGTAGCAATTAATGGGTTTAAACCCACTGCTGAAGCCAACCCCAAGGCAACTAAATTCGGCCCAATTACCAGTAAAGTATTTTGATCAATTAAAGTGCGAGTTTCCTTGGCAATGGCGATCGCTTGTAGTAAACTACTAATATCATTATTCATCAACACCACATCGGCCGTTTCCCTCGCGACATCGGAACCATCTTCAAAAGACACCGACACATCGGCATAAGCCAAGGCGACCGAATCATTTAACCCATCGCCAACAAACGCCACCGTCCGCCCAGACCGATGTAAATCTCGAACGATTTTAGCTTTTTGTTCCGGGAAGGCTTCGGCGTGAACTCGTTTTGAAGGAATATTCAATTCATCTGCTACTAAGTCCGCCCGTTGACGACTATCTCCGGTTAACAAATGAATCTCCATTCCGTAGCGATTTTGTAATTCTTCAATGAGGTCTAAACTTTCAGGACGCAACGGGTCAGCGTATTCTATCGCCCCTTGCAATTTACCATTACAAGCGACATAAATTAACGACATCCAAGCCGAATTCTCTGCCGTTTCGCTTTGGTCTAATCCTTCTAAACTAATCCCTTCTTGAGTGAGAAATCTTCCACTTCCCACTAACACCTTTTGACCTTCTATTTCCGCCCGAATGCCTAAACCGACTTCATAATTCCAATCAACTCGAGGCGGAATTTCTATCATTTGTTCTTGGGCATAACGGACAATGGCTTCTGCGACCGGATGAGTGATTCTTTGTTCGCTGGCTGCTGCATATTTTATCACGTCTTTGGCAGACATTCGGCCGGAAATGGTTTTCACATTAACCACTGAAATATTTCCTTGAGTGAGGGTTCCCGTCTTATCAAAAACAATGGTATCGAGTTCGGCTAATTGTTCTAAAGTTCGACCACTTCTAACTAAAATACCATGTCGGGTGGTGTGGTTTAAGGCTCCTAAAAAAGCAGTGGGAATAGACACTCGAATTCCGGTGACAAAATCAAGGGTTAAAATAGAAGCGGCTCTGGCAGGATCACGGGTTGCGGCGAAGACAATTCCTGCTAAAATTAATGAAGGCGTAATTAAGCGATCGGCTAAATTTGCAGCGTAATTTGCCATGCGAGTATCGTGAACAGGCGCTTTTTGTAATAGTTCTAAACTCGCCGCAGCCCTGGTTTTTTTGCCTATTCGTTCGGCTTTGATGTGGAGATTTCCTGAGCGAACTAAAGTAGAGGCATAGACAAAGGTGCCGTTTTCTGCAACAATAGGCATGGATTCGCCTGTGAGTTGCTGTTGATCGACGACGGCTTTTCCTTCGGTGACGATGCCATCAACGGGAATTTGTTCGCCGGGATAGACGAAAACGATTTCTCCGGGTTGCACTTGGTCACTGGGAATGGATTGTTTTTCGCCTTGTCGTTCCACCCAAGCAAAGCGTCCGATGGTGTCGAGTAGGTCTGCGGTTTGGTGTTCGGTTGAACGGGCGGTTTGTTCGCGGATGACGTCGCCGAGTTCGTGGAGGGTGAGAACTAAAGCAGGAGTCACGAGTTTTCCTTGCGCTCCTCCCAAGCTTAACGCTAGTAAGTCTAAGCAGTCAATATTCAGTTTTTGCTTGACAAATAGGCTATAAAATGCACGTTGAGCAACGGGAAAGGTGACGAGCGCCAGAGAACCCCAAGCCAGAGGACGTAACCAAGCTAAACGAGTTGAACTGCTGAGGAGGGCGAGGAGGGTTGCACCCGTTGGGGCGAGTAAACTGGACCATTCTCCTTCGTTGTCGGGTTCGTTGGGTTCGGGCTGGGGGGAGTCGGAAATATCTTCTACAGTAATTGTGGTTCCGGCTTGTTGAATTAAAGCTGATAATCGAGAATAAATCTCAATATCGGGAAAGTCTAAATGTTGATAATGAATCGCAATAGAAGCCGCAGAACGGTTAATTCTAACTTGAATGACTCCGGGTTCTGACTGCAAAACCTTCTCTAGAGTTTGGGCATAATATTCATCAGAACTCAGACGATAAACGCGAAATCTTACCCGTCCGGGTACGGCATGAACGATATAGGGTGCCGGTTCAATAAAGCGTTCTGATTCTATTATCGCCCCATTGGTGGCAGCAAGAGAAATTAATTTACCATTAGTCAGTGTCATCTGAAGTTACCCCTGATGGTGTCGTTTCGGGTGAATTTGCGGGGGTTTCTGGGTTGAGGGCGGTTTCAATCAAATTCATTAAACGCATTCCCAGTTCCCAATCACTCACGCCTTGAGCGTTATAATTAATTGTAATTGAAGCCGCAGCGCGATTAATCCGAATATTGGCAATTTGTTCTTCTTGAGAGAGTAATTGTTCAAGACGTTGGGCAAAATCTGCATCGCTAGCTAAACGGGGAATTCTTAAGCGAATTCTTCCCGGCATTGAGTGAACAATTGTATATTCAGAATCTTGATTATTTTCAACTGAATTTGTTGTGGTTTCCGCTTCATTTGTAACAAAATGAGACTGTTTTTTAAGATGTGTCAGGATTTGACGCATCAGACTGGCAATGATTAAATTGGCTAAAAGAGCTTGGGCGCCGCGCAGTTGAAAGCGGGAAGTCACAACTATCCCAATAACCACAGGCAAAATCGCCTCAATTTCCCCATGTTCTTGCAGGAAATCAGCAATGCGAGTCTCTGTTGTTTGAATGGGAATAGCGCTGACAAAATCTGAAGATGTTGTGGTCATATTACTTTAACCCTTCTCGCTCAATAATTATATCATCACCCAAGAAGTTGTTTCTCTTTTTTTAAGTTTTGTTTTTCAAAGATGAGATTTAGACCCCAGAAAGATTAAACCTGCTATACAGTGGTTTCGTCCAAACAGTTGATCGGAGTAAACCTCTGGAAATTCTAGCAATTTTGGCGATCGCTCAATCAAACCTGCATAGGTTCAAATCGTCCCGGACTAGATGAAAATGGAACATTGAGGACAATGAACTTTGAATGTGAATCCTATTGCTAATATCAGGAGTTTGAGTCTACAGGCTGTTGAGGTATACAAAGGGGTGACAGATGAATCTTTACAAATACTGGACAATCTGCAAGGTTGATGGGCGTTTTCATCGATCCGGTTCTCATGGGGGATATCAAGCCTCGGAGCTTCCTGTTGTTAGGGAACAGTTTCAAGCGTGGTTTCCATCCTACTGTGAAACTCAGGAAGTCCTCAGTCAAGAAGATAAAGACATTCAAACTCAATTATTATCTTGGTTTCTCCGTCAAGATTCTAGGGATTTTGAGTCGTCGGTTCCCCCGAGTTGGGTGATAGCAGGGCTTTCTTTGCGGTGTTATGTTTCCCATGCGATCCAATCGGCTTGTCAAACTTTAGCTCAAAAATTTGGTCAGCGCTATGGTTTTTCTCCTTATGACTTGTTACCCCTGGTGTTAACCGATGACGGGAAAACGTGGATAGGGCTTGACTCTGACCGCAAAACCCAGTTAATTCTAGATCGCTTTGGAAATCTTCAACCTTCTACTTACCCTCTTTTATCGGTGGAGATTTTGAGAACCTTCGATCCGACGAAAACAGCACTGGGAAAATGGGCTTGTTTAATCACTCGTCAAGATGAAAAACTGACTCGGACATTGTGGATAGAACATGGGCTTTTGCTGGAAACTTCTTGGTCGAAACTTAATCAAGTTCAAGGGAGTCAATGGAAAATCCTTTCACCCCACGAGCGTCATTGGGTAGAGGTGTTCCATCAGGTGTATCGACGCGACAGACGAGAACAGGGCGCTCGGGGTAAATGTCCAACACCCTCGGAAGCCCAACTTCAGGAAATGCGCGATCTCCTTCATCAACGAGGAATTATAGCCGATTCTTCGGATGAAATGTTAGATCAATTAAAAAGGATTGCTGAGTTTCTCAAGAAGCCTTTACCTCCGTCACCCCCGCCACCGTCACCCGAACCGCCGATTAATCTCCTAAAAACTATGCTGAATGAAGCTCGGGATAAAGCCCTTTTTAATGCGATTCATCGGGTACTATTACAACGCTTTTATCGACTCCAAAAGAGTTCCTGGTATGCTGAGAACGCTGATTACTTTTTCCCCTGTTTACGGCTCATTTATTTTGAAGCAAAATCTCAAGGTGAGGTCGCCGAAGAATTACACATGAACAATCAATCTCAAGTCAGTCGATTTTTAAAACTAAAGGAAATGCTCAATCAAATTCGAGAACAGGTGATGGCGGAGTTGTTTCAAATCTTGTTGAGTCAAGAGTCTTTTAAATCCGTTTCCCAAGATGCTCAGGCTTTTAATAATCTAATTCAACACTTGAGTGCTTATTTAGATGAAACTGTGTTTGTTGAAGCGGCGAGGGAACTTCAAGCCGGACAGTACCGAAAAATGACCAGTTTATTTGCAGAAAAGATGCGTGATTTTCTCAGTTATGACCCTCTCAATTTAGCTCTTGATTGTTCTTAAATACTGTCATTTTTCCTAACCAACAGTAAATCCAAACCCGGAGAATAAAATGAATTTGCGCCCGTATTCTGAGTCTAAAAAATCTCCAATTAATTCGCATTATTACCGAGAATTGCAGTTAGAAACGATTGATCTAGAGCCAGAGTTCTTTGAGAAAGCTACTCTCCTCAGTCGTCATTTTAGTAATGAAGCTGAACAATGGCAAGCCTATTTGAATACATTGGCGTTATTGGCTTTAGAAAAATGGTTAAGCGATCGCCAGTTAACCTTGAGTTATCAAACCTATTCTCTCCTGAGAACTCAAGTTTTAAATTTAGACGCCGTTAGTCCTCTCAATGTTGAGCCATTTAAACTCTGCTTGATCGCTCGTGAGAATATAGGTGATCAAACCATTGAAATTCCTCAAAAAATGATTGATGAGCCAGAGTTTGCCGCCCATTTTTACACATTAATTCAGGTCGTTTTGGAAGAAGAACAGGCTGTTTTAATCGGATTTATCCGCTATGATCAATTAAACCAGCAGTCTTTAAAACAGACAAAAACAGGAAATTATGAACTGTCTTTGTCAGAATTTAATCCTGAACCCAGCCATTTAGGTTTAAACCTAAAATACTTAGATTCAACAGCCATAGAACTTCCTAAAAATGGCTTATCTAAACCATCCTTTCAACAGTTAACTCAATGGCTGGAACATCTTTATACAGCCGACTGGCAACCTGTTGAACAACTTTTGGCAAACCGACCACCTCTTGTTCCGTTTGCGTCAGCAATAAATTTCAGAACCCGGAACTTATCCTCACAAAAAACAATAGAAAAAAGTCTAAAAACATTACAAATGAGTGGAGCTTTAGGACATCAAAACCCAGGAGATTTATCACAGACTGAACTCAGTGATGTTTTAGTGGAGCTTTTAGAAACCACTAACAATGAAGAAACCCGTTGGCAAGCCGCAGAATTCTTATGGGAACTAAACCCCACTCATCCGGCTGTGGGTGTGCGACGAGCAATTGATTTAGGAATGCAACTTTTAGGGGTTCCTGTTGCATTAATGGTTGCCCTTTTACCCAAACCAGATCAACGAATTGCCATTCTTTTAAGGGTTTATCCCCTACAAGGTTTCTTACCTGATCATTTAAAACTGATTGGTTTGGATGAATTGGGTCAAAGTTTATTTGAAGTTCGGGCGAGAGAGCGAGATGATTATATTCAGTTCAAATTCACCGCAGACCCGGGCGATCAGTTTAGTGTTCAGATTGTTCTTAATGATGCGAATGTAACAGAATACTTCATCGTTTAACAGCGACTATAGAATAGTTTAAGGGTTGATTAGCGACATCAGTTAATCAACTTTTTTGGCTTTTATATTGGTTTGATTTCATAAAGTTTTTACCCGGTTTTAGCTTGACAAATCAACTTAACTTGATTTAGTAAAAAATCACTTATATAATGTTATATATGATATGATATCTACAAGTTATAAATCCTTTCTAAAGGAACACAATCTTCGAGAAGCTGTAGTGTAGGCATCTAGCCTGCTTCAAGTTTAAAACTCATTCAACCTTTCTACAGCCCCGTAATGTGCAGAAGCTTTCTAGATTAAAACTCAATCAACCGACTAACAATGAAAAAACAAGTTGTTATCAAAATACCAGGGGGCGATTTTGATACAGGTTTTCCTGTTGTACTAGAGTTTTGGGAAGACGGTAGAATCATTGCCATAGACCGCGAATGTCCTGCACTTCCCGCCCAACCCGAAATACAAAAAAATTATGAAGAATGGCAAGAAAATTATAGGGTTTTGGGAGATCGAATGATTCAAGTTGCAGAGGTACAAATTACGAATCAATCGACATATCAAGAGTGTTTAGATGCAACAGAAACCCTTGAATATACTCTAGCAACTTGGTTTAAAAATCCAATTTTCGGTGATATCCGAGGGCGAATTGTGGGACGCTTAAAAGATGTAGAATCCAACGAATCTGTAAGAGTTATTCTGGATACGGCTAATCCTTATCTACGAAAATTATCCTGGGATCGGTGGGATTTATTTGAAAGGGATTATTTCTTACCCAATGCGGAGTTAGTTCTTTTATCTCGATACAATCGACCTCCAGAAACGCTCAGAATACCTGTTAGAATTTTGGCTATTTTTGGCAGCGATGCAGGGGGTTTGCAACTACAAAAAGATCTAAAAGAAATTCAAAACTTAGCTGAATATGGAGGAGAAGTTACTTGCATTCCCGAAGAAGGAGATTCTCTCACTCTCCAAACACTGTGTAATACCCTTTCTCGGGGAAATTGGGATATAATTTTCTATGCCGGACACAGTTCAGGACAAAGCATTTGCCTTTCTAATGAGCCTAACTTATCCATCAATAACTCACACTTAAGACAAGCCCTAAGAATAGCGGCTCGTAATATTAAGCTTGCCATCTTTAATTCCTGTGATGGATTAGATATTGCAGAATATTTAGCGGAGTTTAATATTCCCCATCTCATCGTCATGCGAGAACCCGTTCCTGATCAAGTAGCCCGCAGTTTTTTGAAGTATTTTTTAGAAGAATTTATTCAAGGAAAACCGCTTCATGCTGCGGTTCATCAAGCGAGAAAAGCGTTACACCGAGTAGAAATTCAAAATAATGAGCAACCCTATTATCCGGGAGCATCTTGGCTACCGATACTCTTACAAAATCCAACGGCTCCCCAACTATATTGGCCTGAACCGGAACCTGAACCGGAACCTGAACCGGAACCTGAACCGGAACCTGAACCGGAACCTGAAAAATCCTTAATTCAACCCAAAGTAATGATGATGTTAGGGTTAGTATTTATCGGTATTTTTATAGGTGTTTTCTGGGGAACTTGCCGCTTTTTTAAGAAACCTAATGTGATTGGAGATGCTATCAGTCAGGGTGAAGAAATTGTGGTGAAGATGTTTCAACAACGGCGTAAACAAAGGGGTGTAGAACCTGTTGCCGACTGTCAGAAACCCTTGAAGTATTTTTTACCCTTTTGGAAGGATTATATTAGACAACAGTGGGATGATTGTTTTGTCACCAAAAAAAGTTATCAGGAAGCCATTCAACACCTTCAAAGAAGCTGGCAAGAAGAAAAACCCGATCCCGAAACTTTAATCTATCTCAATAACGCAATCTTAGAAGCGACAGGAGCCGATTACTATACCATTGCTATTGTTGTTCCCACGATAAAAAATCAAGCTAGAGAAGTCATTGATGTCGAACTGGCTGAAGATATTCTGCGGGGAATTGCTCAAGCCCAAACAGAAGTGAACTTGAATTTATTCAATGGGGATGAATCTGCTGAGTAT
Organism: Limnoraphis robusta BA-68 BA1; assembly: GCF_034932365.1. Lineage (NCBI taxonomy): Bacteria > Bacillati > Cyanobacteriota > Cyanophyceae > Oscillatoriales > Sirenicapillariaceae > Limnoraphis > Limnoraphis robusta. The sequence continues at coordinate 50,776 of NZ_JAYGHR010000014.1, forward strand.
ACCTTGCCCGGTTCAGATTTTCTTCAGCGTAGAGACTTAAATGGAAAAGGTTTAAAAGTGATTATTGCGGATGATTCTAACTTCAAACCTCAAGCTATCAAAAATGCACAGAGCCTGGTTAACAACTCAGAAATTATAGGAGTAATTGGTCATTATGCTAGTGAGATGACCCTCGCTACTATAGATATTTATAACAAAAATCAAGTGGTTTTAGTTACCCCAGGAACAAGCACCTCTGAACTCAGTGAAAGCCCGAAACAGTTTTTCTTCCGAATTCCGGCAGTGAATTCTGAGCAGGCTTATAAAATGGTTGATCTCTTGAACGAAAAAACCAAGCAAAAAAAAGTCACGATTTTTTATAATCCTGCCAGTCCATTTTCGAGTGATTACAAAAAACACTTTGAAAAAAAATTGTTAGAACAAGGAGGAAAAGTTGTTGCCTATTTTGACCTTTCTAGTCCTAACTTTAACGCCAAAGATGCACTCAAACAAATGAGAAATGCTGAAGAATCCGTGATTATTTTAATACCTGATGGTCAGGTGACAAATTCTGTTGATCAAGCGCTAGAAGTGATTAAAGAAAATAAAGGTGAATATTTTATGTTGGGTAACTCCTCGGTTGACACGCCCAGAACTTTAGCGCTCGGTCAAGAATATCTAAAAAAACTACATTTAGTGATTTACTGGCATCATTTAAACAGTTCTCAGCCCGATTTTTCGCAAATCACTTCGCAGCTTTGGGGCGAATTCGTGAGTCTTCGTACCGCTTTAGCCTACGATGCAGCCCATGTTTTGATTGAAGGAATTCGCCAAAATCCCACCCGCAAAGGAATTCAAAAGGTACTTTCTAGTGAAAGCTTCAAGATTGACGGCGTAACTGGAAAAATAGAGTTTCAACCGGGAACAGGCGATCGCAAAGAGCAACCCCTTGATATTGTTAAAGTTGTTGCTTGTGCAAATCAAGAGTATGGTCTTACCTTTCTCCCAACTGAGTTTTCAACACCGAAAAAAGCGGGTTTAGATTGTTCAAATCGTGAATAGTATTGGAGACTGTCTTGTTTTTCCCGGTAAAGGACTAACTCAACAGAGAACGGAGAGTATAATATAACCAGTGAAATAACTTCATCCATGAAAACTCAATCCACCGAATCATAATGACACAAGTTGTTATCAAAATACCAGGGGGCGATTTTGACACAGGTTTTCCTGTTGTTCTAGAGTTTTGGGAAGATGGTAGAATCATTGCTACAGACCGTGATTGTCCTCAACTTCCTGCTCAACCTGCAATTCCACAAATTTATGACAAATGGCAAAAAATTTATAGAGATTTAGGAGAGAGAATTCTTGAAGTTCCAGACGCACAAATTACCCATAAATCGACATTTGAAGATTGTTTAAAGGCTACTCAAACCCTTGAATCTACTCTAGAAACTTGGTTTAATAATCCTATTTTTGGGGATATTCGAGGGCGAATTGTGGGACGTTTAAGGGATGTAGCATCCAACGAATCTGTAAGGGTTATTCTGGATACGGCTAATCCTTATCTACGGAGATTGTCTTGGGATAGGTGGGATTTATTTGAAAGAGATTATTTCTTACCCAATGCTGAACTCGTTCTTTTGTCTCGATACAATCGACCTCCAGAAACGCTCAGAATACCCGTTAGAATTCTAGCTATTTTTGGCAGTGACGAAGGCGGTTTGCAACTCCAAGAAGATTTAAAAGAGATTCAAAACTTAGCTGAATATGGCGCTGAAATTACTTGCATTCCCAAGCGAGGAAATGTTCTCACTTCGCAGGAACTCTGTGATAGCCTTTGGTTGAGAAATTGGGATATCATTTTCTATGCCGGACACAGTTCAGGGCAAACTATGCAAGTTGCTGGTACTTTAAATTTCGATGTCTCCCTTTTAAAAGATGCCCTGAAAAGAGCGGCTCCCAGGATTAAGCTGGCAATCTTTAATTCCTGTGATGGACTGGGGATGGCGGAATATTTAGCCGAGTTTAATATTCCCCATTTTATCGTTATGCGAGAACCCGTTCCTGATATAGTAGCCAGGAGTTTTTTGAAGTATTTTTTAGCCGAATTTACTCAAGGGAAACCGCTTCATGCTGCTGTTCATAACGCCAGACAAGAACTACACAGAATAGAAGTTCCCACTGTTAACAATGAATTCTATTATCCGGGAGCATCCTGGCTACCGATACTCTTACAAAATCCGACAGCCCCCCAACTGTATTGGCCTCAACCTGAACCTGAACCCGAAAAACCCTTAATCCAACCCAAAGTAATGATGATGTTAGGGTTACTATTAATTGGTGTTTTAATTGGGATTTTCTGGGGAACTTCTACAGCCTTATTTAAAAAACCTGCTGTTATCGGAGATGCTATCAGTGAGGGTGAGGAGATTTTGATGTCTAACCAGCGAGGTAAACAACGGGGTGTAACATGGGTTGCAAATTGTCAGAAACCCCTACATTATTTTATCCCAATATGGAATGCTCAAATTCGACAACAATGGAAAGATTGTTTTGAGACTAAAATCAACTATCAGCAAGCCGCTCAAAACTTTAAAAAAAGCTGGCAAGAAGAAATAAAAGATCCAGAAACTTTAATTTATTACAATAATGCACTGCTAGAATACAGAGGAGTCGATTACTATACCATTGCAGTTGTGCTTCCTATTTTAAAGAATGAAACTGGAGAGGTTAGAGATACGGAAAATGCACAAGAAATCCTGCGGGGAGTTGCCCAAATACAAACAGAAATTAACTTAAGTTTATTCAATGGGGAGGAGTCTAGTGACTTGGCTTTACCGGGTTCAGGTTTTCTCAAGTCTAGAGACTTAAATGGAAAAGGTTTACGAGTTATAATTTCTGATGACTCTAACTTAGAAGAAAAAGCCTTAAATGTGGCTAAAAGCTTAGTTAAAAAATCGGAAATACTGGGAGTTGTCGGTCATTATTCTAGTGAAATGACCCTAAAAACTGTAGAGACTTATAATCATAAACTGGTTTTAGTCTCTCCTGGAACAACAACCTCTGAACTCACCGTCCAACCTCAACCTTTTTTCTTCCGAACTCCTTCTGTGACTGATATTCAAGCAAAAGCAATGGTTGATCATTTGATGAGTGATCAAATCAACAAAAAAAGAGTTGTTGTTTTCTATAACCCTGCGAGTCCCTATTCCAGTGATTACCAAAAGCAATTTAGACAACAATTCACAGAGAGAGGAGGAACGATTATTGAATCTATTAACCTAGCTGCTCCGAATTTTAATGCTAAAAGCCAGATCGAAAAAGTTCAAAATTCTGGGGAAACGGCGATTGTTTTAATACCTGATGGTCAAGTCACAAATTCCGTGATTAATTCTGTAGAAGTCATTAAAGAAAATAAAGGTGAATATTGGATGTTGGGTAACTCCTCGGTTGACACGCCCAGAACTTTAGCGCTCGGTCAAGAATATCTAGAAAAACTATATTTAGTCATTTTCTGGCATCATTTAAACAGTTATAAGCCCGATTTTTCGCAAATCACTTCGCAGCTTTGGGGCGAATTCGTGAGTCTTCGTACCGCTTTAGCCTACGATGCAGCCCATGTTTTGATTGAAGGAATTCGCCAAAATCCCACCCGCAAAGGAATTCAAAAGGTACTTTCTAGTGAAAGCTTCAAGATTGACGGCGTAACTGGAAAAATAGAGTTTCAACCGGGAACAGGCGATCGCAAAGAACAACCCCTTGATATTGTTAAAGTTGCTGCTTGTGCAAATCAAGAGTATGGTCTTACCTTTCTCCCAACTGAGTTTTCAACACCGAAAAAAGCGGGTTTAGATTGTTCAAATCGTGAATGATATCATCTCCGATTCATTAATTATAATTTGGTAGGGGCGAGTTCTAAACAGTGAACAGTTAACAGTTACCAGTGACCAGTTTTTACAGTTAACAGTGAACAGTAATCACCTGACCAATCAATATTGATAACTGATTGCTGAAATCACTGTAAAATCTGCACTGAAATCTATGGTCACTGATAATTGTAAACTGTAATCAACTCGCCCCAAATTGAAGACAATTATTGAAAGCCCAAAAGCAACGCGCTTTGATAGAAAATAAAGCTACAAACCCAAGCTAAAATCAAAGAAAATCCGAGAGAAAATAGCGTAAACTTCCAAGATTTAGCTTCGTTTAAAATGGTCGCAATCGTTGTCAGACAAGGCGTGTACAGTAAGCAGAAAATACAAAAACTATATCCTTGAATAAAGGTAATGCTCTCTGCCATATGTGCGCCAACACTCGCTGATTGTAAGCCGTAAATAACCGCTAACGAACCCAGAACAACTTCTTTCGCAATGAAACCAAAAATCAAGGCTAAAGTCAAATAAGGATCAATGCCAATTGGTTGCATAACCGGACTGAGAAATTGACCAATTTGCCCACCAATGGTATCTAAACCTGTTGCACCGGGAGGTAAACTGGTAATCACCCAAACCGCAATACAACCGATAGTAATAAAGCCCGAAGCACGAACTAAAAACTCTCGAACTTCTCCCCATCCTCGCAGGGCAACTTGTTTAATTGTTGGGAACCGATAAGGCGGCAATTCTAACACAAAAGGATCTTCATTTTTGAACGTTCCTTGAAACAGAAACGCTGTTAAAAAGGCAGCTAAGAAACTCAGAATATAGAGAGAAAATAAGACAAGCGCCCCGTTTCCATTCGGAAAAACTGCCGCAATAATAAACACAAAAACTTGCAATCTTGCCGAACACAAACCAAACGGAATAATCAGCATGGTTAACAGTCGCAACGCCCGTGAACGCATCACCCTTGTTCCCATCAACGCCGGAACATTGCAACCAAACCCCATCATTTGCAAAACAAAACTCCGCCCATCTAAACCCAGACGCGCCATCAGTGCATCCATCAAATAAGCCGCCCGAGACAGATAGCCACTATCTTCTAAAATTGCCATCACCATAAAGAAGATAACAATTAACGGCACAAAGGAGGAAATCGTCGCAACACCCGCCCAAATTCCGTTAATAAAAAAGTCTTGAACGACTCCCGGAAACACGCTTAAAACCGGAGAAATTACCGTTTCTTCTAGCCATCCGGTGAGGCTATCCATGATATCTTGAGACGGCAACCCCACATTCCAAACAATCCAAAAAACGGCAAACATCCCCATAAAAAACACGGGTAAACCCAAGACAGGATGCAATAAAACACTATCCAATCTTGCGGTTAATGTTTGTGCCAATTGTGAGGGCATTTCCACCGCATCTTTGAGGATGACTTCGATTTCTTCAACCGAAATTTTTCCCCGTAGGGCTAAGGTTTTTTGAATATCATTAACGATAACCGGAAGTTCAATCTGTTCTAACTGATGGCAAATCGTTTCATAGGCTTTCATGTAGCCTTTCCCGTATTTTGCACTAATCAGAAAAACAGGCATTTCTAAATGTCGGGATAATTCTTTTGAGTTAATTTCAACGCCATAGTGTTTGGCTTCATCCGACATATTTAACATCACCACCGCAGGCAAACCTAACGCTTTCACTTGCAGTGCCAAGCGAATTTGACGGTCAATTTGGGCAGCATTTAAAACAACAATTACTAAATCAATGGCATACTTTTCTAAGAAGATTCGGACAACGTTCTCATCTTCAGAATAACCGTTGAGATCATAGATTCCCGGTAAGTCTACAAATTCAACGGTTTCGCCATTAATTTTAACGTTGGCTTGCAGCAAATCTACAGTTAAACCCGGCCAGTTTCCCACATAGGCAGCCACCCCAGTAATCCGGCTAAAGAAGGTGGATTTTCCCGTGTTGGGCATTCCAATTAAAGCAACCCGTTTAACCGCTTTGCTGTCCCTCGGTTGAGTGACGGTTGGAGAATGACAAGTCATCGTATTTTCCCCCTTAAAGATTGTGAACGATAAAGCCTCAGAATGACACTGAAGACTTTATCAAATTTTAATGAAGACCTTAATGAAGTTTTAACAGACTTTTACCCGAATCTGTGCAGCTTCCTGTCGGCGAATGGCAACTTCTGTCGTTGTACCGATGCGAACGTGCAGTGGCCCGCCAAACCAAGCCACTCTTAACACTTGAATCGGTCTATTCGGAAGAATTCCCATTGCTTCTAATCGATGAACTAAACCATCATTAGAATGATGGGGTTGAATACAATCAACAAAGCCAACTTGTCCGGCTTTCAGTTCAGATAAACCCATAATTTCTCCTATTTAATTTGACTCAATCTGTAAAGCTGATTTTATTATTGCATTAAACTCTCAATTAAAATCATTCAGCATAAATACTCAACAGATTCTTAACAATTATCTATTTTAAATAATATAAATAGACATTCATCAATATTTAGCCATAAACCGGGTTTTTGGGGTTGGTGACTGGTACGGGATCTTGATGAATTGCCCCTAAACTGGTGACTGTAAAGACTGGTGACTGACGCTGAGACAGTCATCCTTAACTGGATTCCACAACTGTTCGAGGCGATGAGCAGGTATGGTTAAATAGAGAACATCTCCCGACTTCAGGACAAAACTTAACAACTCCCAACTGTGAATCGTCTGACAATTCGCTTCAATGTAAAGCGGCACAAAATCAACACTACGGGCAACATCTTGCACCCGTTGCCCACAAAATGGATGATTCGGTGTAATCAACGTGGCTAAGGCAACCCAAAGACTATCGGCGGTAATTCCATTCCCTAAAATTCGCCCTCCAATCGCCGCCGCCGCAAACGCAGGGGCCGCTATTTCCGTCGGACTGAGAACCGTTTCAAAGTCAAATACTTGTTGTTCCATCAGGGCAAATTGAGGGTCTTGACTGCGAACCACAACGCGAATTTTCGGGGCTAATCCTTTCGCACTCAAGGCAATTTCTAAGTTTGCCATATCATCACTTGTAACCGCTAATACGGCTTCTGCTTGTTTGATATTGGCAGTTTCTAAAGTGGTTGAAAGACTCGCATCTCCTTTAATAACCGGAATTTTTAAAGCCTCTACAATACTAGAAAATCGAAAGTTCGGATCGCGTTCAATCGTGACCACTTCATAGCCATTTGCCCGTAATTGTTGAGCGATGCGTAAACCCACTCCCCCCAAACCACAGATAATATAATGATTGCGTTCAGGAATCCTCGTGGCGTTGAGGTATTCGGTTAAGCGAGTTCCCAGTACAAAATCATTCAGCAACGCATAGCAAATTCCCACGACACCCGCCCCAACTAACATCATCACGGCGGTAAAGATTTTAATGCTTTCGGGTGCATTTTCAGCTACTTTTTCATTTCCCCCCGCTCCGGTAATCATCCCCACCGAAAAATAGAGAGAATCTACAATAGAGTTGTTGAGGTTGATGCTAACATAGGTGACTGTGGCGATGAAGATAATCAGCAGTAATAAAAGAATCACTAACACGGCGGATCGACCATGTTGCTGAAATTTTTGTAGACTCTTTCTCAGTTTATTTAGCGTTTGTAGAAGAGAAAATTTAGATTTGCGAATATCAGGTTTACTGGCGATAATTAAGCGATCGCCCACTTGGAGTTTTTTCCCTTCGATCACGGCGGAAACTAAATCGAGTTGAGTATTCATCGGCAGATAATAAATTAACATCCGGGAACGATCGGCCCAAAGTTCCGTTAGGGTTCGACCTTTCCAGGGATGTTGATCATCAATCCATTCTTCTTGAATCGGCCAGTAAGCGTTAAACAGTTCCAGTTGTCCGATCGCGCGATTTCCCAAGGCTGCAAAGGTAAATACAGGCGCCGCCAGGGCAGAGACGCTCATGGTGGTATGATTAGGCAGTGTTTGGTCGAGGCGATCGCCTAAATTGGTATTAAACAGACGATTGATAATGCGAATTTTGGGGTTGAGAATTTGCGCCTGCATGAGTATCGCCAGGTTTGTAGACTCGTCACTCCCGGCTAAAACGAGGGTCTGGGCGGTTTGAATTCCGGCGGCGAGTAAGGTCGAAGCGGATCGCAAGTTCCCGACAACCAGATCTGAACCCTCTCCTTTGATGGGGGTTTCATTTACTCCGACAACAAAAGCCCCCTGCTGTCGCAACAGACAAAATATCTTGTATCCCGTGTCACCTAAGCCACACACAATTATGCGAGGTTTCATATTCTGTTAACTCGCCTCAAGCCCAAAGAAAACAATTTATTATAGACCCAACAGTCTTCAATTTTTTATTAAATAAATCAAAAAAACTGTATCGAGTAACACCAGAATCAAATTAACCTTCAAAAAGGAGAGTTGGCTGGGGAAGTTAAATCCTTTTGTGTCTGTCTCAAGGACAACAGTATCCTCGACTGAAAAATTTTATGATAAAAACTTGAGACGGTTCACCGGAACTTCCAGAGGAAACCTCAGCCCAAAAACTCATTTTTTCAATAAAAATAGGCGAGTTTTAAATAGACCTCTACTGTCCGGTTAACTCATCAGCATTCAGCTCAGGGAGAGGTTGTTGAAGTTCAATGGCAGACCAACCCTCCTCCGAATTTGAATGATAATTTTCGAGTATTTTTCCCGCAAACCGTAATCGATTTTGATCTTGAAGTTTCACCAACTCTTCTTGATAGGAGGCAATAATCCTGGCGAGACTGATGGCAATCTGATCCCAACTCTCATCGCCAACAATTTTATCAGCAATCCCTTGGAATAAGTCTGTTTGCTTACTGTTCTTGACGTATTCTTTGAGACGTTTACCGGATTTTTCTAAGGCGGCTTGGTAAACTTCCCCATTCGACCACCAGATTCCCGGCTGATTCAATAACCAAGTCAATATATATTCTGGGGCGTGTTGTTCCTTGACCCAAGTTGCTAGATGTTTTAACTCTTCCATTTGGCTTTCACTCCAGATTTTTCACCGACTCAATTCTACTGCATTGAGCCAATTTCGTTCGTTTGGTATTCAAATACACAATGAATCTTAAAAAAAACCTGATCTAAATTATACAAAAAAAGAATCAACGATACAGTGAAAATTAAATTCGTGCATTCACCCACGACTAAATTTAGAGCGAGCAGATACATATGTCACAGCAGAAATTTGGTGTAATCGGTCTAGCAGTGATGGGTGAAAACCTAGCACTCAATGTTGAGCGGAATGGTTTTCCCATCTCTGTTTACAATCGTACTAGATCCAAAACTGACGAGTTTATGAAAACGCGAGCCGTTGATAAAAACGTGTTCGCCGCTTACAGCTTGGAAGAATTTGTTCAGTCTCTCGAGCGTCCCCGCAGAATTCTGGTGATGGTTCAAGCCGGAAAAGCCGTCGATGCGGTAATCGAGCAGCTTAAACCCCTACTCGATCAAGATGACATGATCATCGATGGAGGAAATTCTCTTTATGATGATACTGAGCGTCGTACCAAGGAACTCGAAGCGACTGGCTTAGGATTTGTCGGAATGGGCGTCAGTGGCGGTGAAGAAGGCGCTCTTTGGGGGCCTAGCATGATGCCAGGAGGAACAGAAGCCTCCTATCGCGAACTCGAACCCATTTTAACCAAAATTGCGGCTCAGGTCGATGACGGCCCTTGTGTGACCTTTATTGGCCCAGGAGGCGCAGGTCATTACGTGAAGATGGTTCACAACGGGATTGAGTATGGCGATATGCAGTTGATTGCAGAAGCCTATGATTTGCTCAAAAATACAGCCGGACTCACCAACGAGCAACTCCATGAAGTCTTCGCTGAGTGGAACACCACCGACGAACTCAATTCTTTCTTGATTGAAATTACCGCCGATATCTTCAAAAAGATTGACGATCAAGGCACGGGTAAGCACCTGGTAGACTTGGTAATGGATTCTGCCGGACAAAAGGGAACCGGACGCTGGACAGTAATGAGCGCTTTAGAACTGGGAGTTGGTATTCCCACGATTATTGCGGCCGTTAACGCTCGGATTATGTCCTCTTACAAGGATCAACGGGTTGCAGCTTCTAAAGAATTACCCGGACCAACCGGAATGTATGAAGGGGATACCAAAGCCTTTGTCAATATGGTTCGCGATGCCCTCTACTGTTCTAAGATTTGTTCCTACGCTCAGGGCATGGCTCTGTTGGGTAAGGCTTCTCAAGAATATAACTATAACCTCAATCTTGGGGAAATGGCTCGAATTTGGAAGGGTGGTTGTATTATTCGAGCTGGATTTTTGAATAAGATCAAAAAAGCCTATGACGAAAATCCTCAACTCCCCAACCTGTTGCTTGCTCCTGAGTTTAAGCAAACCATTCTTGATCGTCAAGATGCTTGGCGACAAGTGTTGATCGCGGCGAACAAGTTTGGGATTCCGGTTCCGGCGTTTAGTGCATCCTTAGATTACTTTGATAGCTATCGTCGGGCAACTCTCCCGCAAAACCTGACTCAAGCTCAACGGGATTACTTCGGCGCTCACACCTACGAACGAACTGACAAATCTCGCGGTGAGTTCTTCCACACCGAATGGACACAAGAAGAAAAATCTACCGTTGGCGTGTAGTTTGGTGTTAGAAACCGGGTTTCTTAGTGGAGAAACCGGGTTTCTCAGTCTATGATGGCAAATGTTAGAAACCGGGTTTCTGCTTACTTTTGGCTTCTTCGCCTAGATGTTTGCTGGAGAAACCCGGTTTCTCAGGTTTTGTTGAGTGCCTGTGCGGAGTAAATACACAGGTGCTATCGGATTTTAGAGGAAGAAATCAGCCTGTGTGATCGTCACCAGAGAAGTTCCTGAACCGTTGATCACAGCCACTTTTTCCAGGTAGTCCGCTATTCCATCTCCGGGATCACCTTCATTCCAAACACTGATCGTCACCCGACGGGTACCGTTACCCGTAATAATCAATTCGCTAAAGCCAGTGTTAAACTCATACTCGATCAAGTCGATACCATCTTGGAAATCGGTAATAATATCGCCAACGGGTTCGGCAGGAACGGGTTCGGGCGGGAACGACGGTTCAACTGGCTCCAGTACAAAGCCCGAGGCTTCCAACACAAATAGGTCAGAGTCGGCACCGCCTGTTAGGGTATCAGCCCTCGTTTCAAATTCTCCGGTTTCCCCACCAAATAGAATATCAAAACCCGCGCCACCCAAAATGCGATCGGCACCGAAGCCACCATCGAGAAAGTCATTTCCTCCGCCACCGTTGAGGACATCGTTGCCAGACAAGGTATCAGCGAGTCCAAAATCCCCATAGATGGTGTCCGCGCCAGCCCCACCAAGAAGGCTGTCAGCACCTCCAGCACCATCGAGAGTGTCATTGCCGCCTAACCCCTGGATAGTGTCCTTGCCAGCACTACCCACAAGTGAGTTAGGGCCAGATGTTCCCCTCAGTGAACCGCCCGGTGATGCGGTGCTGCTAAGACCAACCGTGTCAACTAAAATCGCCCCACTCAAATTCGCCCCAGTTACATTCGCTCCGGTAAAGTTGGCTTTGGTGAGGTTGGCGTTGCTTAAATTCGCTCCGAGAGTATTTGCATCAGCACCATCGCTGAAGTTAGCATTGGTCAGGTTGGCAACTTCCAGGTTGGCTCCCGTCAGGTTAGCATCTTGGAAATTAGTTCCGATCGCAACTACTTCTTTGAGGTTGGCACCAATCAGGCTGACCCCAGTCAAGTTGGCACCAGATAAGTCTGTTTTCTCGATGAAGGCGTTATCTAAGATGGCTCCATCAAATTTCGCTCCGGTTAAAATCGCGCCACTGAGATTCGCTCCATCCAGTTGGGCGCCTCTCAAGTCAGCCCCCGTGAGGTTCGCCCCCTTTAACTCAGCCCCGCTCAGGTCGGCTCCGGTGAAGATGGCGTTGGTCAGATCTGCCTCTTCTAGAAAAATCCCTTCTGCAACCACACCTGTAAAGTTAGCGTTGCGAAGAGTAGAATCGGCTAAACTAATCTCAGTCAATACAGTTGGAGTAACGGCTCCTGTATTGGGGTTGACATAGGAACTAAAGTTCGCGCCACTGAGATCGACATCTTCTGCACTGAGTTTGGTTAAATTCGCACCTCGGAAGCTGGAATTGTTTGCAGTTGCTCCTGCCGGAAGCAGAACGTCAGTGAGCTGCACATTCGAGAGGTTCGCCAAATCAAAGATTGCACTACCCAGAGTGAGATCGGTTAAGCTCATATCTGACAAGTCAACGCCTGTAAAATTGGTGTTAACGAGGGTAGCTCCTTCAAAGTTCGCCTCTTGGACATTGCTACCTTGAAAATTGGCACCGGTCAAGTTCCCATCACCGAGACCGGCTTTGAACAGGTTAGCATTTTGTAATTGGGCATTGGAGAGGTTAATCCCACTGCTGCTAATTTCTGATAAATTGACCTGTCGCAGATTAGCACCACTGAGGTTGGCGTTCTGTAAATTTGCTTTGTAAAAGGTTGTTGTTGGGAAGGTTGCGTTGGGTCTAAAGTTGGCTCCACTCGCATTAACATTCAACCAACTTGATTCTTCAAAGTTTGTTCCTCTAAGTAAGGTATTGACAAAGGAAACATTAGTTAGGCTTGTTTTAAAAAAGTTAGAACCACTCAGATCCTGATTATTAAAATTATTTCCGTTAAGAGCTTGCCCACTATAATTTTTAACGACCATGATAAAAAATCCTTAAAGTAACAACGCTTGTAATATGAAGTGGCATCTTCTTTAAATTGCAGTCAGCAAAACTCCTATGAGATGCACTTGCACTACCGAGTCAGGAGACACCGAGACACCGAGACACCGAGACTGAATTGAAACCTTAGTCAGAAAAGGATTTGACAGAAAAACACTGTCCTAATCAAAGGCTTTGACTGCTATACAAAGTTGAAAATCGTATCAACCAAAATCGCCCCGGTCAAGTCAGCGCCCGTTAAGTTGGCTCCGCTCAAGTCGGCTTTGGTTAAGTTCGCATCAACCAGAAAAGCATCCTGGAAGTTCGTAGAAATTAAGCTAGCAACTTCTAGGCTGGCACTCGTTAAATCTGCACCCGTAAAGTTGGTTAAGTTGTCGCCGACGGTTTCTTTGAAATTGGCACTGACTAAAGTCGCATTGGTAAAATCAGCTCCGGCGATGATGGTTTTCTCTGCAAAAACACCATCAAGAATTGCTCCATCGAATTCAGCACCGCTCAGGTTGGCATTAGACAGGTCAGCACCCGTGAGGTCAACACCGCTCAAATCTGCACCAGTGAGGTTTGCTCCTGAGAGGCTTGCACCACTGAGATCTGCTCCGGTTAAATCAACCCCACTGAGATCAACGCCGTTTAAGTTCGCGCCATCAAGTTCAACGCCTCCAGTGAAGTCTGCGCCTATTAAAATTGCACTGCTGAAGTTGGCATTACTCAGATCGGCTCCGGTGAAGATAGCATTTCTCAGGTCGGCACCTTCAAGAAAAATCCCTTCTGCAACAACACCTGCAAAATTAGCGTTGCTTAAACTCGAATCCGCGAGGCTGACACCGCTCATTTGAGTCGGGGTAACGGCTCCGGTGGTGGGGTTAACGAAAGCACTGAAGTTGGCGCCGTTGAGGTTAACGTCTTCGGCGCTGAAGTTGTTTAAATTGGCGCCTTGGAAACGGGTATTGGTTTGAGTCATGTCTTCGGGAGCAGCGGTATCCGTAAGCTGTACTCCACTGAGGTTCGCTAGATTAAAGTTGGCATTGCTGATTGTGACATCGGTGAAGTTGCTTTCTGTAAAATCAACCCCAGTTAGATTTGTATTAATTAGCAGAACACCTTCTAAAGAAGTGCCTTGCAGGTTAGCATTTGTAAAGTTTGCATCTGTTAAATCAGCAGCTTTTAAATTCGCTTCATTGAGATCAGCTCCGGTTAAGTTAGCCCCTCTTAAATTTGGTCGGTTAGACTGTTCTCCACTGATATTAGCTTTGAATAAGTTAGCATCCTGTAATTGGGCATTAGAAAGGTTAATACGACTTGTATTAATTTCTGATAAATCTACCTCTCGCAGGTTAGCATCACTGAGGTTAACGTCCTGTAATGTTGCTTTGAAAAAGCTGGTTGTCGGGAAGTTAGCGCTGGGTTGGAAGTTGGCTCCACTTGCATTAACATTCAACCAAGTGGTTTCTTTAAAGTTCGTTCCTGTGAGTTGGGTTCCGACAAAGGAAACATCTGTTAGGCTGGCTTTAGAGAAGGTAGAGCCATTTAGATTCTGACCATCAAAGTTAAAGTTAACTAGATCCTGTCCGCTATAATCGAAAACTGCCATGATTAGAAAATTCTCACAGTAATAAGGAACAATCCAAATACAAAAATTGAAGGGATGATTTCAAAGGTGTCAGGCTTTAGGTATCGCTCAGACCCAACTCGGATAACTTCTTAGATCAAACAGGACGCACGCGATCGCCAAATGGAGATGAGAGGAACGCCCGATAGCGTTGATGCAACCTCGCCTCAGAGAGATGAATCAGCCTGTGTACCTGGAGTTAATACACAGGCTAAATGGGATTTTAGACAAAGAAGTCACTCTCTGTGAGCGTGATCTCAGAGCCACCTGAACCGTTCAAAACTGCGACTTTTTCAAGGTAGTCGGGTATTCCTTCTGCGGGAACACCTTCATTGAGAACGCTGATTGTCACCCGACTGGTACCGTTGCCCGTGAAAATCAATTCCTCAAAGCCACTGACAAACTCATACTCAATCAAGTCGGTACCATCTTGGAAATCCCTGATGATGTCGCCACTGGGTTCGGGAGGAACGGGTAGTGGGGGGAATTGAGGTTCAATCGGCTCGAGTAAAAAGCCCGTGCTTGTCAACTGGAAGAGGTCAGCCTGAGCACCGCCTGTTAGGGTGTCAGCAGCCGTTTGGTTTGGCCCATCTTCTCCACCAAACAGAATGTCGAAGCCCGCGCCACCGAGAACGAGATCAGCGCCGAAGCCGCCATTGAGAACGTCATTTCCAGCACCACCATTCAGGGTATCGTTGCCCGATAAGGTTTCAGCGAGTCCAAAATCTCCATAGATGGTGTCATCTCCAGCTCCACCAAGAAGGCTGTCAGAACCTCTTGCACCATCGAGAGTGTCATTGCCGCCTAACCCCTGAATGGTATCATTGCCGACGCTTCCTTCAATCAGGTCGGGCAGAGATGTTCCCACCAGTTCACTACCGGGCAATGTGCTGGTGTCAATAATGGTGCCAGTTAAGATAGCACCACTCAAATTCACCCCAGTTAAAGTCGCTCCGGTGAAGTCGGCATTGCTGAGGTCAGCATTCACGAGCAGAGCATTGCTGAAGTCACCGTTCACTGCAATAGCTTCAATCAGTGAGGCATTGCTTAAATCTGCTCCAACCGTGTCGGTATCAGGGCCGTCACTGAAGTTCGCACCTGTGAGGTTAGCAGATCCGAGGCTGGCAGTATTGAGATCAGCATCTTCAAAATTGCTACCGATGAAGCTGCTTACCCCAAAGTTGGCGCCACTGAGGTTCGCACCTGTAAAGTTGGTCTGGCTGTTTCCAATTGCTTCGGTCAAGTCAGCCCCACTGAAATTGGCTCCGGTTAGGTTAGCCCCCGATAGGTTCGCACCTTTGAGGAACGCTCCACTGAAATCAACCCCGCTCAGGTTCGCTCCAGTAAAATCAACCCCTTCAAGATTGATTCCCGGCGCTGAAACCCCTGTGAAGATGCTACCACTGAGGTCAGCCCCAATTAACTCAGCATCGGTAAAGATGGTCTGTGTACCATTTGGAGCTGCTGTGAAGTTTGCAGCACTGAGATCGGCACCTGCGGCTTTAAGACCTGTTAAATCGGCACCTCGGAACCTTACCCCATTGGAGACAATCTCAGAGAACTCCACACCGCTCAGGTTTGCCAAATTAAAGTTGGTGTTGTTGAGAGTAGTTCCCCCAAATTTGGCTCCTGACAAGTTAGCTCGCTGAAAGTTAGTCGCCGTTAGAGTGCCACCCAGGATTTCGGCGGTTGAGAAATTTACATTTGAAAAGTTAGCATTACTGAGGTTGGAATTTTCTAACTTGGCTATAGAAAAATTCGTTGTTGGAAAAGCTGCGCTTGGTGAAAAGTTGGCGCGTCTTGCATCAACACCTGACCAAGAGGATTCTTCAAAGTTTGTTCCTCTGAGCAATGTGTCAACAAATGAAACATTGGTTAAGCTGGCTTTAAAAAAGTTAGAACCATTGAGATTCTGACCATTAAAACTATTTCCGTCAAGAACTTGTTCGCTAAAGTTTTGAGCAACCATGATATAAATTTCTCCTAGAGTAATACACCCAGTAATTAACTGAAATTTTGAAAAATTTAAGCCTGTTAGAGCGGGTCAAATGTGCAATTTTATCGAAGATAATATCCCCAAATCCGATTCAATATACTCTCTTGATAATAAGACAGTCTATTTTTAGATTAGAGCTTTGATTTTTGTTGAACTTCAAGGCTTTAATCTATTCGTATTTGGTACAATTTCAATATAATTTACCGATCGCTGAATCGGCATGAAATAAAACTAAGAATATTCTAAGAATTTTCTCATCATTTTCGCAGTCGATAGCCCACACTTCTAACGGTCTCAATTAAATTTTTGTTGAGCTTTTTGCGGAGATATCCTATGTATACATCGACAATATTAGAGCTTGCATCATAATCGTAGCCCCAAACGTAGTTGAGAATTTGGTCTCGACTCAAAACTTGGTCTGGATGGCGCATCAGGGTATCTAAAAGAATAAATTCATGGTTAGATAACTCAACGCTACGATCGCCCACCATAACAGTACGCGAACGAATATCAAGGGTAATATTTCCCACTTTTAGAAACCTTTCAGCCTTCGGTTCAGGTTTACTCGGCTGTCGCAATTGCAAGCGTATCCGAGCCAGCAATTCTTCAAAGCTAAAAGGCTTAGTTACATAGTCATTGGCTCCCCCTTCTAACCCACTGACTTTATCGCTGACGTCATCCCGAGCCGTCAAAATAATAATGGGGATTTCTTCTCCCTGACCGCGTAATTCTTCGAGAACTTCTGTTCCTTCTATACCCGGCAGACCCAGATCGAGAATTAAGAGGTTATATTGTTCGTGGCGAACTTGATTTAGAGCTTCGTAGCCATCCTCTGCGATTGTAGTTGTAAAGCCATTCTCCCGCAGTTTTTTCTCCAGAAACGCAGCGATGCGGGCTTCATCTTCGGCAATGAGAATTCGTTTCATTTTATCCTCTCCTCTCCAAAAATTATAGGGGAATCACAATCGTAAAAGTAGAGCCAATACCCACTTGACTTTTTAATTCGACCCAACCTTGATGAGCAGAAGCAATTGCTTTAACAATCGCCAATCCTAAACCCAAACCTTCAGAGCGATGACCATTGACATCTCGCTCAAAACGCTCGAATATCTTTTTCTGGTGAGCAGTATCAATTCCTTCTCCGGTATCTCGCACCCACAAAGAGAATTTGCCTTTGCTTATAGTCGCTCCCACCGCAATCAAATCATCCTCGCTTGTGTACTTGGTGGCATTGTGAGCTAGATTGAGAAAGGCTTGAGTGAGGCGCTGTGGGTCAGCAATGATGCGACCTGTACCTTTAACTTCCAGACACCAATTTCTCTTGGCTAGAGTCGTCGCCTTGTTGTACAGTTGCTCAGTCAAAGAACCGATTTCGACTATTTCGCGATTTAAAAAATCAGGTCGCTCCGCTTTAGCTAACAGCAAAAGATCATTGACTAAGCGATTCATGCGATTCAACTCGTCTTTGAGCAATGTTACGATTTTCTTCTGCTCCTGAGAGTCGGGTTGGAGTTGTTCTAAATAGCAATCAATTATTGTAATCGGGGTTCGCAGTTCGTGGCTGGCATCCTTAATTAAGGCTTGCTGGCTCGTAAAAGCCGCCTCAAGGCGATCCATCATTGTATTGAAGGTCATGGCTACTTCTGCCATTTCCCCAGTGCCTTTTATTGAGATTCTTTGGCTCAGGTCTGATTCACTAATTGCCAGCGCTGTCGTTGAGAGCGATCGCAATGGAGCCAATATTTTCCCCGATGCTATCCATGCCAGAATTAAAGCAAAGAAAAGAACAATAAACAAAACTTTAATAACAGTGGTTTCCGATTCTACTATTTCTTCCCGTTCGCCAGCCGTCGTATGCAGCACTACAAATAAACCTCGTATTTGCCCTTCAGCAATAACGGGTCTAGTTAGATACATAATATCCCCAATATCGGGATCGGAAGTTTTATATCTGTTCCGTTCACTTTTGTCGAGTTGCAGGAAGTAATTCATCAGTTCTGAACTCTCCCATACCGTGTTGGGCAAGGCTCTGGGACTGGAACTTAAAAAATCACCATCAAGTATAGTGATCAAAAATGTATCGTCTTCAGGAAGTCTAACGGATAAGTAATATTTTAAAAATTTGGGAAGGTTTTCCTGGGTTAGACCCTCTTCTGTTTTCTTTTGCTCCTCTATTAATGTATCAAAAGCTTTCAATTCTTCTCCTAACTCTTCCTCGACTCTAGCATTGACTTGCCGCAGAATAAGTATAGAAAAAAATGGAACTGATAGGCCGATAAAGACAACCATCACAACCAAATACCAGAGAAAAATGTAAGTTCGGGTTTCCCAGAATATTCTCCGAACTTGAAAAAAATGGTTTGCTTTTACTCCTTTAGTTGTTAACCTTTTCATTGTTAAGCTTTTCATTGTCTCAGGCCCGATCTTACAATTTGACTTGGACTTGGGATAAGAGGCATTATAAACCGGATGTCAACTTAGATACTAGCATCAAGTTAAATTGATTGGATATACCTCAATCGTATTTTTACTTAGCCTTTACAGAAGCTTTACACTTTTACCCCGAGCAGCCGCTTTAGCTTTACATTAGGGGGGTTTTTGTAAAGGATGAAGTCGGGTGTCGGCTGTGGAGTATCACTCAGACACAAGTTCCAGAAGCTGTCAAACTGGACGCAGGCGATCGCTTAGGTAGCGAATTCTAGGGAGGCGATCCGGATCATGTGACCTGCTATCGAAAACTGATATAACACGGTATAAACCGTATTAATGTTTCGTTCGGTGCCTCACCCCGGACTGTCGGCAGTACCCGGTCAGACAGGCTTAAACCGAATAGCCTTCGGCAAAACGTTCTAAATTTAGGCTCTCGTTCAAAACAAGAATCAGCCTGTGTACTTGCCGTTAATACAGAGGCTCAATGGGATTTTAGACAAAGCTCGTTGTCGGGAAGGCTGCACTCGGTCTGAAGTCGGCTCGGTGAGCATCAACATTCAACCATTTTGTTTCTTCAAAGTTCGTTCCTCTGAGTAATGTGTCAACAAAGGAAACATTTGTTAAGCTCGCTTTAAAAAATGTAGCACCATTGAGATTCTGACCATTAAATCTATTTCCGACTATATCCTGTTCGCTATAATTTCTAACTACCATAATCAAAACTCCTTAAGATAACAACCCAGAACAAAAATTAACTAGAATCTTCTTTTATAGAAGTCAGCAAAGCCAGCATGAGATGCTGTTGCACTCACGTTTTATCATTTCATTAAAAACCTATCTGCTTTCCAAAACGTTACACAGGTAAACTAGCTGTGTTATCGTAAAAGCGACACAGATAAATTATCTCTTAGAGTAAATTTTTAAATTTCAGCGATACAACTTGAAAGTGAACTACTTTGTTGTATCTCTATCAAAGGGGGATTTTTAATCGGATGCAAGATCATACTAGCACCAGCTTAAGTTGAAATGCAATACCTCAACCGTATTTTTACGGAGCCTTTACAAAAGCTTTACATTAGGGGGGTTTTTATAAAGGATGAACTGGGGAGTGGGTCTCGGGAGTTCTTTGAGAAAGGGAGTTTTTCGAGTTCAGCGTCTGACTTCAGCGCACTAAAACCCCCATAATATTATGTCCGGATAATTAGTGATCAAAAACTTTCTCATAATCCGACTCTTTCTTCTTCTTTATTTCCTCCTGTCTCCTGACTCCTGACTCCTATCTCCTATCTCCTGTCTCCTGACTCCTGACTCCTGACTCCTATCTCCTATCTCCTATCTCCTATCTCCTATCTCCTATCTCCTATCTCCTATCTCCTATCTCCTGACTCCTGACTCCTGACTCCTGACTCCTATCTCCTGACTCCTGACTCCTGACTCCTGACTCCTATCTCCTATCTCCTATCTCCTATCTCCTGACTCCTGACTCCTGACTCCTGACTCCTGTCTCCTGACTACAGTAAACATTAAAAACCCGATAACTTTTGAGAAACCGGGTTTTTGCGGTGTACAGTTATAGCAATGAGCAGGTTAATGTTTACAACTTCTTTGTGTCTTTGTGTCTTGGTGGTAAATTCAAGGCTTGACCCTTGTAAACAAGCCAGCGCGACCTGCTATATTTACCGATCGCCTATTTTCTAAGGCGAGAGTCTCCAGACCTTGACCGTATCGTCAAAACTCCCACTAACTAACGTATTGTCTCGGGGTGAAAATTCCACATCAACCCAAGACTTATGACCCTTGAGGGTTCCCATCAGTCCGCCCGTTTGAATTTGCCACAATTTAACCGTTCCTGCAAAATCTCCACTCGCCAAGGTTTGACCATCCCGACTAAAAGACAGAGACTGCACTTTGTCCCCATGACCGATTAAAGTTCGATCCGGTAAACTGCTAAAATATTCAGACTGTAAGCGATTTAAGTCCCAAAGTTTAATACTACGATCCCAACTGCCTGTAGCTAAAGTACGACCATCAGGAGCGATCGCCACTGACCAAATGGCTTGAGAATGACCTTTAATTGTGCGAAGCAACTGACCTGTGCGCCAGTTCCAAATTTCGATAGAACCGTCACTACCGCCACTGACTAAAGTCTGATGATCAGGACTAAAGGCAATAGACTGGACATCTTCAGCATAACCGCGCAACTGAGAAATTTCTTGACTGGTTTGCACATCCCATAAACGGAGGGTTTGATCGCGGCTGACACTGGCAATGGTTTGTCCATCAGGACTAAAAGCCACGCCATACACCCAAGCTTGATGACCGTAGAGCATTTTCACCAGTTTACCGCTCCACAAATCCCAAACTTTAACGGTATTATCCCCGCTTCCACTGACCAGTAAACGACCATTGGGACTGATGGCTAAAGCGCCTACAGGCCCAGAATGACCCGAAAGGGTTTGCAAGACATCTCCAGTGTCTATATCGAGAATTTGAATAGTGCCATCCGTATTTCCACTAGCGACAAGTTGACCATCGGGGCTGACTGCGATCGCCCAAACCGGACTAAAACTTCGCATCAAGGTTCGGACGGCTGGAGAGGTTTTCAGTTGGGGGGGAATGCGTTTAATCTCAGGGGGGGTTAACTGGGTATCGGGTAGACGATAAACGGGTTGAGGAGACTGGGAAGACATCCGCGAGACATTGGAGGGGATCGAACTCAAAATCAGTGAAGCGATCGCCACCACAGCCCCTCCCCAGGCGGTGAGCATTAATTTCTGTTGAGTCGATAGACTATTGAGGGCGAGAACTGGCCCTGGTCTCAAGTCTCGCATCACTTCTGTCGCCGACTGATAGCGTTGAGTTGGATAACGCTGAACTAACTTATCGAGAACCCGACCTAAACGACGACTGACGGGATATTTGAGGTAATCTCGCCACACCCAAGTATTGGACTTGACATCGTATAAATCAAAAGGTGAAACTTGAGTCATTAAATGTAGGCAAGTCACGCCTAAGCTGTAGAGATCGCTACTCGGACTCACCTGGCTGTGCAGTTGTTCAGGAGCAGAATATTCGGCTGAACCTTTATTATTGTCTTCTAAAATCAAAGATTCTTCAGGATAAATCACACTACCGATATCAACCAGTATGATCTGAGGTTCATCGCCTGGGGAGGAGTCGGACAAGTAAGACTCAGATCGACGAATCAGATTTTCCGGTTTGAGATCGCCATGAACGAGGTTATTTTCGTGAATAAACTCTAGAGTGGGTAAGACTTCATTGAGCAACTGCCAAATCTGAACTTCTCGAAACACCCCATCATCGGCGAGTAGTGATGCCAGATTGCGTCCGGGAATATATTCATGTACAAAATATTGATAATGATCTTGTTGAAAGGCTGCCGACAACTCAGGAAGGGCTAAATGTTTTCCCAGTCGTTCTAACTCGTTGGCTGGAACCGAGTGATCGGAGCGAACCAGTCTGAGGTTGACTGTCTGATCGTTTGGGTTAGAATCAGGGTGATCCGAGTGTAGGAATTGCTTAATGACACAACGGGACTTGGACGGTTGATCTTCATCGACTGCCAAGAACGTTCTACTGGTAACACTTTGACCCAAGACTTTAATGATGCGGTAGCGGTCTTTGAGCTTTAAACTGAACCCACAACTCTGGCATAAGCTATGGTGAGCAGGATTTTGGGGATGTTTGCAGTTGGGATTAATGCAGTAACTCATAACTGGCAAGTCGTTAAGTCTGTCTACTCTATCTTGACATCCCCACACTATTCTTAGCAGTCTAGATGTGGAGATTAACCATCGGCAGAATCCGTTTGATGTTTTGCTACCCCTTTAATCAATTTTTAAATTGGAAGATTGAGTTGATGATACGGGTTCAGCCCTTGAATTTGAAAAGTTCAAAGCTTTGACCTGTATGGATTTTCCCTGACAAGTCGAAATTCCCGAGTTAAGTTATCAACGATTATATCACGCTCGTTCTGAGCAAGTTGTCACGGCTTCCCTGCTAGAAGTCTGGGGCTTGATAATTCCCAGCTCAGAATTGGCAATCGCAGATTAAAATATGACAGTAACTTTACAATTCGTAACTCAACAACTGCTCCGATGGCTTTAATCCGCATACCTCAATCTTGGCAACTCCCTGAAAAGTTAGTCACTCCTGAATCGACTTTTCTCAACCGTCGTCGTTTTCTCAAAAATCTGATCGGGGCGAGTGTCGGTGCTACTATTCTACCCTTAGCAGGTTGCGATCGCACGCCAGCTATTTCAACTCAACCCGGACTTGATCAACTCACCCCCTATTCTAATTTATTCCGAAATCCTAATTTTGCTGATGTTGGGCGAGAGATTACGAGTTCAGAATTTGCCACTCAATATAATAATTATTATGAGTTTGGCGGTTCTAAATCGATTTGGAAAGCCGCTCAAGCTTTACCGACTGAAAATTGGCAAGTAGAAGTCTCTGGACTGGTGAAAAATCCTCAAATTTATGACCTTGATGACTTAGAAAAAAAGTTTCCCCTCGAAGAACGAATTTATCGTTTTCGGTGTGTCGAAGCTTGGGCGATGGTGGTGCCTTGGGTGGGTTTTCCCATGCGGTTACTTCTAGAAGCTGTTGAACCGACTTCTCAAGCAAAATTTGTGCGGTTTACGTCATTTTATGATCCGAAAATTACCACTGGCCCCGGTTTTTGGGCGGTGAATTATCCCTGGCCCTATACGGAAGGATTAAGAATTGAAGAAATGGCGAATGAACTGGCATTTTTTGCGACGGGAATTTATGGGAAAACTTTACCCAAACAAAACGGCGCACCTTTACGGATGGTGATTCCTTGGAAGTATGGATTTAAAGGGGCAAAATCGATTGTTAAAATAGAATTTGTTGACCAACAACCTGCTACTTTTTGGAATACGCTGGCTGCTAATGAATATGGTTTTGAAGCCAATGTAAACCCCAATGTTCCTCATCCGAGATGGTCACAAGCGACTGAACGGTTTGTGAGTGATAGTCCTGATTTTTCCTGGGAAACAAGACCGACACTGCTCTATAATGGTTATGAAGAATATGT
Source organism: Limnoraphis robusta BA-68 BA1 (assembly GCF_034932365.1). Classification (NCBI taxonomy): domain Bacteria; kingdom Bacillati; phylum Cyanobacteriota; class Cyanophyceae; order Oscillatoriales; family Sirenicapillariaceae; genus Limnoraphis; species Limnoraphis robusta. The sequence continues at coordinate 74,511 of NZ_JAYGHR010000014.1, forward strand.
GGGCAATCTTTATGCCTAGATATCAGAGAAAGTGGCAAATATTTCAAAATCATTTATGGTTTGGATGGAATTAATTTTTCAGTCTTCACAGTCAGCAAAGGTAGGTCACGAACCCGCCGTTAACCGCGAAAGCGGTATAACGGGGGCTTGAAAAAGTCCAAACGTGACCAGACTAAGTTCTTAGAGAACTCCGTTATCTGGGTCAAGACACCTAAGAATGCGTGCCAGT
>NZ_JAYGHR010000015.1:0-73290 GCF_034932365.1 Limnoraphis robusta BA-68 BA1
ATCATGTCCGACTAATCAATAATGATTCTGTAGGGGCGGGTTCAGTCAATATCTTTAGCACTACTGAGAGATTGAGATAAACCCGCCCCACCCCATAACAGAATTAATCAACCGGACATAATATCATGTTGTTGGAATTTTCCCCAAGGCCTCACAGACCCACACTCCAATGTAGCGTGAGATTTTTCGACTGACATCAGAATCGAGTCTGTTCCGTTTAATCTCTTCACTCGGGAGGAGACCGTTTTCCGAGAGTAACCATCAGCGATACAATGATCAGAGGCTGGCAAACAACACTATGTCTAAATGTCTAAGACTTATACAGTTGAATTTCATCATCAAGGACAGGTTCACACCCTAGAAGTCCCAGAGGATCAACCGATTTTACAGGCAGCAGATGCCGCCGGACTTGATCTACCAAATTCCTGTAATGCTGGAGTTTGTACCACCTGTGCGGCTAAACTACAAGCAGGTCAGGTCGATCAGAGTGAGGGTATGGGTCTAAGTCCTGAACTTCAGGCGGAAGGATACGCCCTTTTGTGTGTCTCTTATCCTCGGTCTAACTTGAAACTGGACACGGGAAAGGAAGACGAAGTTTATAGTCGCCAATTTGGTCAGTCTTCCTAAAGGTTTAGGGTTGAGGATGTGGATAAAAATCAAGACATATAGCAGAAGTCAGGAGACACCGAGACAGGAGACAGAATTGAAACCTTTATCATAAAAGGATTTGACAGAAAAACAGTGTCCTAATCTCTGCTTCGACTGCTATATTTGATCTAAATTGTTCCACGTCCTCAACGGATGATTTACGATTGGATGAATACTCAAAACTCAGAAAAACCATGACGACTCATTTTATTAGCGCCGAAATTGACTTCCAAGAATCCCCTCAGCAGTTGCAACAAGAGATAGAAGCAGAACTGCAAAAACGAGGTGAACCGCTACGTTGGGCAATTACTCAAGTTGATTCTCAGCAGCAAAAAGTTCAGGTTGAAGCGGTTGTTATCTGTGAGGAAAAGCCCTAATTATTGTTCGGACTGGGAACGTTGCAGTTGAGCGATCGCACCAACAATAATTTGATGTTCCTGAACTTGAATTCGAGCATGAAGGGTTTCCGGTGTATCATGGGGTAAAATAGGAACAGCCGCTTGCATTAAAATGGGGCCGCTATCAACTTTTAATTCCACCAAATGCACCGTACAGCCTGTAATTTTCACCCCGGCTTCTAAGGCTTGTTCAATGGCTCGAATTCCGGGAAAACTCGGTAACAAACTGGGGTGAAGATTGATAATTTTTTGAGGAAAAGCATCAATTAAAACCGGAGTGACAATCCGCATCCAACCCGCCATTACAACCCAGTCTACCTCATATTGCTTGAAGGTTTTAACAATATCTTCATCCAGTTTTTCACGGGAAGAATAGTGGCGGTGATTCAGTAAAATCGATGTTACCCCAAATTTGTTCGCCCGTTCTACAACTTTAGCCTCTGGGTTATTATAAATTAAAACCTGAACTTGAGCATTGAGTTTGTGATCAGCGATAGCTTGGGCGATCGCCGCAAAATTACTCCCACTTCCTGAAGCTAAAATTCCTAATTTTAGGGGAGAACCCTGAAACATCCCTGAAGGAGAAATTTCAGGGGAAATCAGGCTTGGTGTTGGATCGAGACAGGTTGAATCAGAACTCATTGATGCGTTAAAAATTGAAAAATAGAATCTCGCGCTTTATGTAGAATAGTCTCACATTCACCCAACTGCAAGTAGATCCGCAAATGAACTCTTCGCGACTCCCAAACCGAACCCTTCTGGATCAAGAAGCGATCGCCGCTTGGATATTTCTCGCCCCAGCCGGAATTTTAATCACAATATTTATTCTATGGCCGATTGCTTATTTATTCTATCTCAGTTTTACCCAAGGTAATTTTACCATTTCCGGCGTGCATTGGGTCGGATTGAAAAACTATTGGCGTTTGCTAGTCAGTCCCGATTTCTGGCAAGTGATAGGGAATACCGTCTATTTTACCATCGGAACCGTCATTCCGAGTTTAGTGATTCCTTTAGCGTTAGCCGTCCTTCTCAATCAAACGATAGCATTACGGGGAATTCTACGAACAGCTTATTTTATTCCCTCAATTACTTCGCTGGTTGCTGTTGGTTTAGGGTGGCGTTGGATGTTTCAAACAGACGGCCCAATTAATGCTTTTTTATTCAGTTTAGGGTTTAATCCCATCCCTTGGTTAAGTAGTACCGTTTGGGCAATGCCTGTGTTAATTTTACTCAGTATTTGGAAACAATTAGGCTTTAATATGGTAGTATTTTTAGCTGGACTGCAAGCCATTCCAACCACTCGTTATGAAGCCGCAGAACTCGATGGGGCAGGGCCTTGGCAACAGTTTTGGCATATTACTTTACCCGGTTTAAGACCTACTTTAGTCTTTGCAACCGTCACCACAGCCATTTTTACATTACGCAGTTTTGAACAAGTTTATATTATTACTGGAGGCGGCCCTCTCAACTCAACAAACTTGTTAGTTTATTATATTTATGATCAAGCCTTTGCTCAATTTGACTTCGGTTATGCGGCGGCGGCTGCCACAATTTTACTCGGCATTGCATTAATATTAGTCTACATCCAACTGCAAGTTTTTGGTCAAGATAACTCTTAAAAATTCGGTAAATTTATAACAAGTTCATCACGAAGACTCTCTCTTTGTGTCTGGTGTGTCTTTGTGGTTTTTCTTCATTTTATCTAAAATCAACCCAAGTAAAATCCCTAAAGGAAGAAAAATTAAAGCGTAGTACAGAAATCTATAGCTTTTAATACTAACAGAGTTTACCGGATTTTCTAAAAGATGAGTAAGCTGGAAAAAGTTAATCACAGGAGCGAGTTCAAAAGTGTAATAATTCTGAACTTTATCAATATATATTCGCACCCTAGAACCTACATAAGTTACGATAATATGGTGAGGGTTTTTATCTCGAAAAACATCACGGATGAGTAACTCAGGGTTAGAACCATTGTCTCCTGTCATCGGAGTTCGCAAGCGGAAAATCAAGTCAGTTTTCTCTTGTCCGAGGGTAAAATTACGTTCATAAGGACTACCTGACAGAGATATTATTCGGGCTGGCCCTGTTTGCTGTAAATTAACAGTGGCTACTTTTAGACTGATTGTAAATTCTGAAGTTTCGCGTAACTTTTCTGTTAAGATTGTAGCAGGATTAACTGTAGAAAGGGAGTTATTTTTATCGATAAAAACGCCTAAATTTTCGGTAACATGAGTTAAGTTTCCTTTCCAGACTAAATTCGGTAAATTGTTAGTTGCATCTTGAAGGTTTTCTGTATTATTTAACGGATAAAATGCAATTAAACCCTCTTCCAAACTTTGATTGAAATTAGAAGTTGAAAAGGCGAGTTTGACTTCTTCTTGAGCAATCGAACGATTAGCTATCCAAACCTCTGATATATAGCCATTCCAAGAACGATCACCTGTTTTTTCATTGCCAATTAATAAAGGAAAGTTCAAATCCCAGTTGCTTAAATTGGTTAGCGGGATAGGTAGATAGATAGGAACTAAAAGTGCTGTTACTGAATAAAATACAAAAAAAAATACTAATAACTTGGTTGAAAGTTGAGATTTAATTTTAATCAAAAGTAAAGAGTTGATTTTTTCTCTCCACCTAAACGCACCTAAACATCCTAATAATCCTCCCAAACTATTCGCAAAAATATCGAGATAAGTTGAAAAACGAGAGGGTAGAAAAATTTGCAATATTTCTATAGTAACAGATACAGCCATACTGGTGAATAACACCAAGACAAGTATAACTGTCTTTCCTAACCCTTTTTTGTACATCCATCCAGTTAACCCGAAGCCAAAAGGAATAAATAAGAAAATATTCCCGATAAAATCGATACTGTTACTGGGGTGATCAAAAAAGTGAGTTAATTTTGTAATAGAAAAATTGACACTTGTTAAAAAATCAAAGGGAAAAAGAGTTAAAAATAGAATGAATAGCAATCCGCTAATGAAGGTGAATACATTCAACTTAACCCCTCGTTGTACATCAATGGGTTTCTGTGGGTGAATCTGCTGCGATGAATGATTCCCTGGCATTTTGTCACATAAAAGTTGAATGACTCTCTAGGAAAGAGGTATTTTCCTTAAAGTTTTCCTAGACAGTGTATCTTACATAGGCAAGTCATTCATGCTGCTAAACCTTCTTGAGGCTTCTTAAATTTGAAGGTTTTATTCAGCGTTTGTAGCGTTGCGATTAACATTTCTTTCACCATTGTTTTCCACTTCCAGGAAAACCACTGAGCGAGTTGTACATAACAAGCCATCTTTTCAAATGCACTCATCCGTACACGGTTTACCGACTGCAACTGTTGATCAAAAAGTGTACAAGTTGGCATCTGAATTTTGCCTTGATTTTTGGAATCATACCAAACGGCTAAAGCCTCCCAAGAACCTTTACGAGTTGCTCGTGAGGTATTTTCATGCCATCTGAAAAAGAATAGATATTCGGGTATTTCATAAAACTCACCTAAAAGACATAATTCGCCTAGAAGTACGATATCTGCCCAAGCAAAATTTCCAATCAATGGTGTTTTTTTGAGAGCTTCTGTTCTCATCACTCCAAACACGGGATTAGGACACATGAAACCCCGTTTTCGCCAGAGACGATGATGGTGAGCAAAGCGTTGATCGGGTTTGGGTTCACGCAAGTCTAGTAAATCTGTTTTGCTCTTATGAAGAATTTTTCCCTCCTCGTCAACATCACACTCTAAGGTGTAAGCTAAGACGACAGCAGGATTTTTATCAAGGACTTCAACGCAGCGTTCTAAATGTTTTGGAGCGACTAAATCATCACAAGCCGCCCACTTAAAATATTCACCTTGAGCCAGTTCAAAGGTGCGATTATAATTAGGCGCCGCTCCTAAGTTTTCTGAGTTGCGATAATAGCGAATACGATGATCTTTAGCGGCGTACTCTTTACAGATTTCTTCGGTTTTATCTGTTGAGGCGTTGTCTGAAATAATTAACTCGAAATCCGCATAAGTTTGAGCGAGTAATCCATCTAATGTTTCTCTCAAAAACCGCTCACCGTTATAAATGGGCATCCCAATACTGACGCGAGGATTAGTATTCATTTCTTAACTCTCCATAAGTTTTAATTTTTTTGACTATCAGGGCGGGAATATCTACAGTGATTTGTGAGAGATCTAAATCGATTTAACCCGCCCCGACTAAAAATGGAAGTTTGTTAATCTTAAAGCGGAACAACTTGGGTTTTTACGCCCATATCATCTAACATTTTTTGAATTTCATCACAGTAAATAGGGTTCATTACAATCACGCGATCCGGTTGATATTCTTTTAAAAACTCTGGGGACATAATTTGTTTACCAACACCCGGAATAAATTTGCCATGACGGTGGGGATTAATATCAACAACGTATTGAATTTTATCAATTGTATCCAGAGTGGTTAGAAAAGCCACACACTTAGAACCGGAACCCCAAACAACTACCCGTTTTCCTTCCGTTTGCCATTGTTCTAAATTTTGCTTCCAACTATTTAATTTATCGTGAATGGTAGCGGTAAACTGTTTAACGTTTTGCTTCAGTTCTTCTAATGTTTCTTCAAAGGGATGAGTTTTTTCTGAGGGAGTTTCCACAGGCATTGCTTCGATCATCAAATATTGATCGCCGTAATCTCCATACAGATTGGTAATTTCAAACCCACAAGAGCGGAATAACCGAGCGAGTGATCCGGGTGTAAAATATGAACAATGTTCGTAATAGATATCTTCAAAAGCTAAGTCTTTCAAAACTCGAATGGTATCGGGAATTTCAAAGAATACCGGAATATGAGTGCGATCGCCAATGGAAAGACGAACTGTTTTAATAAATTCAGCCGTTGGTTGAATATGTTCTAGGGTATGACGACAGCAAATAAAATCTCCCACATATTCGGCGTGTTTTTCGGAATAATAGTCTTGAATAAACTTCACTCGATTTGCCGCTTCACTCTGCACTCGTCCCGGAACAACACTCGGATCAATTCCGACTCCTCGATTATTTCCTAATTCACATAAAAGCAGTAAGAAGTCTCCCTTACTGCACCCTATTTCGACAATATCTTTATTGTGAAGGTCGTATTTTTTAATCAGGTTATTGGCTAAATCCAGGGCAAATTTATTAAAAGTAGGGGAAAAACTTTGTTGGTCTTCATAGTTAGGAGCGTAAGCTGACCACTTGGAGTCAAACTTAATATTGGTAATGAAGCCACAATGTTCACAAAAACCCAGTACCACATCGCCACTGGGAAAATCTAAAGCATCTTCCTGAGAGGAAAGCATTAAACAGCTATGAACCGGAACATTACTCACTTCATAAAACGGGGAAAGTCCGTGATGACCACAGTTTGGACAAGTTGAATTTTCTAAAGTAACTTCGGGTGTTGCATCGCTTGATAATGAAGGTTTAACAGTTGTCATTTTTATCTCCTAAATTTTAAATTTTTTCTACTCTTTTGAGTCTGTTCGACTCAAGCTAATGATTTGACTGGTTCAGTTTAACTCAATGAGTTTAAAGTCGCACAGTCTCGAAAAAAGCAATACAGGCATACTGTCTGATCGCCCGATCGCCAAATCTCTGTCTAAAGTTAGAGGAATCGCGATCGGGTTTTTTGTAGAATTAAACAAAACTGAAAGAACTACTGTTTAAATTCAAGCTAGTCACTCCTTGAACAATTGCGATCAGTTCGTTCTGTTGAGGAGAATTGAGGTAGATGGCTACACCACTCTGCAACCCCTGGGGTGAAGTCCCTGTGCTGTAATTGGTGCTACTACCGTGAAGTTGAATGAAGTCCTGTGCATTAGAATCAAAGTCAGTAATTAGGGCATAATCTCCTAAACCTGCATTGCTTTCAACTGCATCATTATAGTAAACTTTTACTGTATCTCCCAATACGAAGATATCAGCTCCTGTTCCCCCTGTCAATGAATCTAACTCCCCTTGTCCCGGTGTCGCATCGCTGGTATCTACTCCGACCATGATATCATCGCCGCTCGTGCCTTGTAAGCTATCAGAACCCGAAGTTCCAGCAATTAAGGCATCTTCAGGAAAAATCAAAGCGGCAGTATTAAAAAAGTAATCCACACCTGTACTAAACGCAGGCCCGGAATTCCCTGCATAGGGGCCGATTTGCGTCACCGCTAAGGCTCGATTAATATTACCTGCGGTCGTCCAGTTCTCACCATTTCCTGAATAGTCTAGCTTCCAGTTATTTCCTGTGCGTGTTAGTCTCAAATAAGAGGCTGAACCTGGAGTTAACCCACTGACATTAAAACTAGCACTGGTGTTGCCATTGTTGGTATTGGCTGCAAAAATTGTTAAGCCATTATTGCCATATTGAATCTCAAAGCGTAACCAGTTATTGGCATCTTGCTGAACCAAAATTCCTTGCATTTGGAATCTTTTCGTTGGTTCAGTGGTGTATTTCACCTCGGCTTGAAAGTCGGTATTGGCAGCAGGCTGCATCACCCGCACTGCATTGGTGTTTGAACTCCACAAGTCATATTCACCACTGGGAACCGCCAAGTTGAGAATAGCATTTCCTGTACCAGCACCTGTGAGAGAATAGGAGCCATTCCCCGTCGGATTGACAAATGTCCACTGAGGATTAAGGGTCGAACTGTTAAAATCATCAGATTCAAACAAGTCGGGAGCCTGGTTAACTGAGAGGTTCACCGTTGCAACGTTAGAAGCCGCTCCATTATTATCAGCGACTGTGTAGGTGAAGCTGTCCGAACCCAAAAAGCCATTATTCGGGGTATAAGTAACCGCTCCAGTGGTTGAATTAACACTGAGGATGCCTTGAGTCGGATTACTGACAATCGCAAGGCTAGAAAGGTCTATGGTGCCGTCAACATCTGTGTCATTACTTGTTGGGTTGAACGTAACGGGGGTATTTTTAATCGTGGTTGCGGAATCATCCACCGCGATGGGCGGATCATTGACCGGATTGACGGTAAGATTAACGGTTGCGGGACTGGAAGCAAACCCTTCACTATTGGCAACGGTGTAACTAAAACTATCACTTCCGTTAAAATTGAGCTTAGGCGTATAGGTGACAACTCCCGTAGTCGTATTCACACTAACATTGCCCTGATTCGGTTGACTCTGAATATTGACCGTGCTGGCATCTAGAACACCACTTGGCGTCGTATCATTCGCTAGGATATTAATCGTAACAGGCGTATCTTCATCTGTGATCTTGCTATCATTCGTCGCGCTGGGAGAATTCGGATTATTAATACTGATATTCACCGTTGCGACATTAGAAGTGGCGCTTTGATTGTCTTGAACGGTATAGGTAAAACTATCACTGGTTGTCCCAGAGCCATTGTGAGTGTAGGTGACTTGTCCATTACTATCAATACTCACTGTTCCATTCGTCGGTTGAGTCTTAATCGCTAGGGTTGTAGGGGCGAGAGTTCCATCACTGTCTGTATCATTACTGAGAACATTAATCAGCGCAGATTGCCCTAAAGCTACCAATGCACTATCATTATTGGCCACAGGAGCCTGGTTTGTGGGTGGTGGGTTCGGTATCGTTGACCCTCCGATGGGAGTAACCGTAACATTCCCAAAACTAACATCGTGATAATGAGCTACCAGTAGCATCGAACCACTAGCCAGACCCGACCCTCCGGGTCGATCTTGACCATCAAGACCTTGAAGATTCCAAGTAGACGGCTCTGGCTGACCTTCCTCCCAAACCTTGAGACTGTATTGTGTACCATTTGACAGCAACTCAGATCGCATTTTGAAAATATGGGTTTTACCGATGTCTAAACTCATTTTTTGAGACTTGCCGAGATCGAAAAGTCGGATTTCGCCACCATCCCACCATCCAATTTCGCCAAAAGGTTCAAAGCCGGCGAAGGGTTGTCTCCCACTTAAATGGTTATCGTTATGACCTTGCCATCCCAGCATTAAGCCGACTGCACCGACATTAGCCGCAAAATTTAGGGTGACAGGAACACTGACTTCATAGTTAGTCCAAGAGATATCACCCACTGAAATCAAACGATCATAGCCTGTTTCTAAGGTACGAACGTTGCTCCCTTGAATTGCCCATTTCCCATCGACGATCTGTGCGACATCGTTAATTTGTGAGACGGAACTCCAGTCAATCGAATAGGGTTGCGGCCAAGTATTACCCGACTCATAATCAACGGTGACCGCCTTTGTCGAAATATTTCCCAGGTTATCCGTCGCCTTAAATACCACTACATCATCAACAGCCGTGGGATTGAGAGTGCTATAAGCAATATCAGCATTAAAATCATTTTGTTTGGCAATCCGGAACCCTTGATTAAGGTTTAGTGGTACTTCTAGCCCGCCATTGAGGGAATAGGTCAGTGAGGCTACACCATCGGTGTCACTAACTTTACCAACAATATTAATCCACTCTTGAGGTTGACCAATATGACCAAAAGTTTGATTATTTCCGTACCAAAAATCAATATTAGGGCCACCTGTCATCGGCGGCGGTTCATTAACGGAAAGGTTGACATTGGCTGAGTTAGAAACGGCCCCAGCACTATCTTTAACGGTATAGGTAAAACTGTCTGAACCTAGATAATTGGTATTAGGAGTATAGGTGACAATTCCTGTCGTGGAATTAACACTGACACTACCATTACTGGGATTGCTGGTAATTGTCACAGTCGCGGGGTCAATACTGTTATCAATATCGGTGTCGTTGCTGGTTACATTAACGTTGACGGCTGTATTCTTGTTGGTACTCGCACTATCATTAACCGCAACGGGAGGGTCATTAACGGGGTTAATCGTCAAGCTTACAGTCGCGGGATTAGAAACTGATCCCTGATCATCGGCAACTGTATAACTGAAACTGTCAGAACCATTGAAATTGGAGTTCGGAGTATAAGTGACAACTCCCGTTACTGGATTAACCGAAACGCTGCCGTTGGTCGGATTGCTACTAATATTGACACTACTGGCATCTAGCGTACCATCAGGATCACTGTCATTGTTTAAAACGGCGATCGCAACAGCAGTATCTTCGTTCGTTGTCGCAGTATCATTGACAGCATTAGGTGCGTTGGGATTGGTAACGCTCACATTCACCGTTGCTGCATTAGAAATTGCTCCTTCATTGTCTTTAACGGTATAAGTAAAACTATCAGAGCCACTAAAGTTAAGGTTCGGTGTGTAGGTGACTTCTCCGGTTGTTGAGTTAAGCGCTACACTGCCATTACTGGGGTTATTGCCAATTGTTAGACTACTCGGGTCTAGAGTTCCATCAGAATCGCTATCATTATCTAAAACATCGATAACTGCTACACCGTTTTGTTCAACCCCAACAACATCATTATTGGCGACTGGGATTTGATTGGCAGTTGCTCCATCCTCGGGGATAATGGGATCTGCGGTATTAAAAAAGTAATCCACACCTGTACTAAACGCAGGCCCGGAATTCCCTGCATAGGGGCCGATTTGCGTCACCGCTAAGGATCGATTAATATTACCTGCGGTTGTCCAGTTCTCACCATCCCCCGAATAGTCTAGCTTCCAGTTATTTCCTGTGCGTGTTAGTCTCAAATAAGACGCTGAACCCGCAGTTAACCCACTGACATTAAAACTAGCACTGGTGTTGCCATTGTTGGTATTGGCTGCAAAAATCGTTAAGCCGTTATTGCCATATTGAATCTCAAAGCGTAACCAGTTATTGGCATCTTGCTGAACCAAAATACCTTGCGTTTGGAATCTTTTCGTTGGTTCGGTTGTGTATTTCACCTCGGCTTGAAAGTCGGTATTGGCAGCAGGCTGCATCACCCGCACTGCATTGGTGTTTGAACTCCACAAGTCATATTCACCACTGGGAACCGCCAAGTTGAGAATAGCATTTCCTGTACCAGCACCTGTGAGAGAATAGGAGCCATTCCCCGTCGGATTGACAAATGTCCACTGGGGATCTAGGGTAAAGTTATTGAAGTCGTCTGAGTTAAATGTAGTCATGTTCGTGGGTGAGTTTTCAATTGCTCGGTTTACAGTTGCAACATTAGACACAGCAGCATCATTGTCTCGAACCGTGTAAGTGAAGGTATCACTACTCGTATTCGAGCCATCGTGAGTATAAGTGAGAGTACCGTTGCTATTCGGCAACACTTCGCCACTGGCGGGCGGATCGACAATCGTGACAGTTGCCGGCTCGAGGCTACCATCACTATCACTGTCATTGGCCAGTACCTCAATTGCTACTGATTGCCCCCGCTCAATAGAAGCTGTATCGTTATTAGCAATGGGAGCTTGATTAGTAGCCAACGAAACGCTCACTGTAGCTGAATTTGAGGTTTCGCCCTTATTATCCTGCACTGAATAAGTAAAACTATCATTATCAATAAAGTTTGTATTCGGAGTGTAGGTTATTGCTCCTGTTGTGGGATTAACACTGACGTTACCGTTATTGGGTTGATTATTAATCGTGACGCTTGTCGGATCGAGACTGCCATCAGGATCGCTATCATTACTGACGACATCAATCACAACGGCTTCGACTGCATCCAGGGAAACCTGATCGTCGAAGGCAACGGGGGCTTGATTAAAATTTCCACTTCCATCATCAAAGCCTGAATATAAAGGAATCTGAAACCCTTGATTCCGTTTGAGAATATTGCTGTCATTCAGCAAAGTTTGAGTTACACCATTGCGAGTCTCCTCCACTAAAACATTGTAGCTACCGACGTTGTAACGGGATTCGCCAATACCTGCAATCGTCAGTTGGGACTCGTTATTAATGAAAGCAGGTTGTCCGTCGGGGATGGAGTTTCCTCCACTGGCTGGATAAATCAGTCCACCGAGAACTTCGGTCTTACCGCCCCCAGTGGTTTCAATAACCGTTCCTTGTCGTTCTGTTTTCAGACCCAAAATCCACAGTTTTCCACGATTATTGGTAATTTTGGTAGTTGAACCTTCGGGATTGAGTTGCCAAGCCCAAACTTCTTGTTGATCAAACACCCAATCACTGGCTGCGACATCTTCAATCACTAATTGACCGGGAACGCTGTTGCGGTAAGCTGATCCTGATCCAATCGCAAAGTTTCTCAGAATTAAGGGTGTTGAGGACGCTTGTTCAACCCAATGAAATGATCCTCCTCCATAGTCCCCAAAGAAGCGTTCAAGTGTGACCGTGGGTTGACTTCCCGGTTCAAAGCGAAAAACCGGTTCAGTTTTATTTTTTAACGGAGCATTAATGGTCAGAATGGTTTGATAGGATGACCCCGTAATTAAGCCCACATTACCCCCAACTTCGAGGGTATCGCTAATGATGTATCGGCCGCCGGGAAAGTAAACGGTTGATTTTCCTGAATTCAGTGCAGCTTGAATGGCTGCGGTATCATCTCCGCTATCATTGGCAATTGCCCCAAAGTCAGTAACATTCGCCCAATTACTCAGGTTGTCGTAGCGAATTTCAGGGAGTTCTGGAACAGAAAGTTGTAATGAGGTTTCTGGAGAGGGGAATAAGGTATAAGCGGGACTAGAAACATATTCAGAAATCGAACTTCCAGCAATAACGGTACTTCCCTTTTTCAGAGCAGATTGATAGCCAGAGGTATTGATATTACGAGCGTAAAGGGTTCCGGTAGTTAATTCAATGGCTGAGTTTTGGGACGAACCGCCTGTAAAGTTACCATCGATAACGGTAAGAATCCCTCTATAATCGTTATTTTTAATAACTGGAACAGAGTTGTTACTGCTTAATCCCCGAATATTGAGGATATTTCCGTTATTGTTGATTCCGACAATCTTCTGATTATTGAGGGTTAAATTCTCAAAAACGTTACTATACTCGGGATGGTTAACTTCAATCCCATAATCAAAACCATCAACAGTTACATTTTTAATTAAAGCAGGACCCGGCCAAGCTTTAGTCAGGGCTAATCCCGTTTGACCCTGGTTATTCGGGTCACTTGATTGAATGGTGACATCGCGAATCCCACCTTGATTATTATTGAGAAACCGGATACCAATGGCTTCTGAATTTCCCGTCCCAATATCAACGGTGAGGTTGTAAATTGAATTTTGAAACGCTTGTCCGGTGCTACTTCCTTCAAAAGTTGTGATTACAGGTTTAGGGTTAGCAGCATTATTAAAGCTGGGAAGATTATCTTTAAGTTTAATAATGGTTTTTTCTTCGCTTTCCCCCTGCAATAACAGTCGCTTTGTATCTCCCCATTGCAGGGTATCGCTAACTAAATAGGTACCATTCGGAAAATAAACAGTCCGATTTTCTGCCAGGGCTTTCTGAATTGCCTCGGTATCATCTGTAACGCCATCGCCCCTTGCTCCATAATCTTTAACATTGACTAATCCTGCATCATCGGGAAATCTAACTTGTAGAGGTGAGGTTGCCGTAAAATCATCATCCTCAATAGTTCCGACTCCCCAGTTGTCTGCAATGGAAGCGTTGGTTGCATTGGCAAGATTAACGATGAAACTCTCGTAAGCTTCAACCGTGTTATCGGCTTGCACCTCAACGGTTAGGGTTTGTTCGGTGACTCCCGGTGCAAAGCTGAGTGTACCACTCTTGCCTGTGTAGTCTATTCCCTCAAGCGCTGTTCCAGATTCTGTAGAAAAGTCTACCGTGACCACTTCACTGCTGGGTTCTGATAAACTGACATTGAACGTGAGGTTTTTTGTCCCGCTATCACCCTCTGCAATACTGACATCGTTGATCGATAGTTTAGTGCTGGCATCTTCCGGTAAGATGGGTGTGGCAGTATTAAAAAAGTAATCGACTTTAGCGGTAAATGCAGGAGCGGGATCGGCATTTCCCCCAAATGTTCCAATAGAATTAACGGTGAGGTCGTGAGTGAAACTACCCGCTTTCTTCCATGTATTACCATCTGCCGAATATTCTAATGTCCAGGTGTCTCCACTGCGGTTCACTCGCAAGTAAGACGCTGAACCTGGGGCAACATCAACCCCGATTTCTGCTTTAGAACTCCCATTAATTGTACGAGCAGCATAAACGCGCAATGTACTGCCTGTATGGTAAGTATCAAAGATTAACCAGTTGTGATCATCCTGTTCAACAATTAGACCTTGAATTTGGAACTTCTGGGAGGGTTCTGAGGCAAATTTGACTTCGGCTTCAAAATCCTCATCTTGAGCAGGCTGCATTACCCGCACGGCGTTATTACTTTCCCAGGCGTTATGATCTGTTCCTCCTGGAACGAATAGTTCTAGATAGGCATCTGAGGTTCCCTCTGCCGTTACATTGTAAGAGGCATCATTCAACGGGTTTACAAACGTCCATTGGGAGTCTAAAGTGTTATCGGTATTGAAGTCATCGGAGTTGAAAGGTTGAGCAAAAATGAAGCTGTAAGTTTGTTTGAGGGTTTCTGTAAACGCTAATGTAGAGCGAACTTGACCAATGGTCACCTCAAGATTCCAATCTCCTCCCAAAGTTGAGCTACCCGTTGGCTTGGTAGAAGCCGCAATATTAACACCCGTAAGCTGATGAAGTTGTTTTAAAAAAGCTTGACCAACTTTTGTCGCAGCAACCTGACAACCATAAAGCAGTATAGATGCTTCCCCCAGAAGACCTGACCACAGTTTGAGGTGATCCGTATACTGATTTAAAGTCTCTAAACTAAGTTGACTATTTCCTAAGTTTAAACAACCTGGTGAACCATGAGAAACAATATGAACAGCTTCAATATCGCTATGTTGTTGTAGTGTTTGAGTAATTTGGGCTACGCCATCCTGCTGAGATTGCAGAATAAACACCTTGTAACCGGGTTGGACTGCCTTGATCAAGCTTTGATAATCGTCAACCTCCGAGTCAATAAAAACTAATGAACTCGGTGTTAAAGATAAACAAGAATTTTCACAGCTTGATAACAAATCTCGCTGACACTGCTCTAGGTGACAATCAGTAGCACTCAGGCTCGTCATTTGAACTTCCAGGTTAGTCATTTCAATTTCAAATACCCACAAAACTCACATAGAACCACGCTTCCACTTCTTAAAAGTAGCAATCAAGTCCTATTCTGTCTGTATTCTCTCTGTAAAATTAGTTCAATACTGACATATTTTTTTGCTCTCTATCAGTAGATTTACAGAAGTTTTACAATCGCTTTAAAAAACGGGTTCTAGTTTAAAAGCAAAGTTAATTTTTTGAAGACTCTCTCTCTTCATCAAAATTTAAACCTCTTTTAATGAGAGGATGTCCCCCACTATCGAAAGCTTAATTTTTTTTAATAAAGTTATGTTTTCTTAACCTCTCCTTTGAAGGGACTAATGAAAAGAGGTTAAAAAGGTTTTTATAGATAACGGCACAAAATCATCATTGAAGAGGCTTGAGGTTAAGATTTCCCGTTATTAGCAGTCATAGTTTTAGAGCTGCAACACCAGTAAAAATCATTAAGAGAAGCGCTTGCTAGTGCTTTGAAACTACCATCAAACTCAGTTAATGGGTGGATTGGGAGTTGCTTTGACTCTCCACCTTACTTTTGTTGTTGCTCTCAATCACTCCCAGTCCTATTTTCAGAAACCCGATTTCTTGTTCTCTAATGTTGAAGTTATCGGCAAGAAACCGGGTTATTGAGTTTTAGAATCAATCTTAGACAATATGCGGTTTGGGAATGGGAACAATAAATTTCCCGCCTTGCTGTTGATAGGCTTCTTGCTGTTTCATAATTTCTTCCGCAAAGTTCCAAGCCAAAATTAACACATAATCTGGCTTGTCTTCTAACAGCTTAGTAGGGGGGAAAATCGGTAAATGATTCACGCCCATAAACCGACCTTGTTTGAACTTATTCAGGTCTACAATGTAGTCTAAATGAGTTTTGTTAATTCCCACATAACTCAACATTGTTGTTGCTTTAGCGGCCGCACCATAACCCACAACTCGTTTCCCTTGCTTTTTCAAATCCCACAAGATTTCAAGCAAACCATTCTTAACGGCTTCAACGTTATCGGCAAAGTCTTTGTAGTAGTCAATGCGATCAACGCCCTGTTCTTTTTCCGCTTCTAAAAGAGACTTCACCGAGTCTTTAACGTCTTCTTTGGGTTCTACAAACAAACGTAAAGAACCGCCATGAATCGCTGTGCGTTGAATGTCGTTGAGATAGAGAGAATGTCTTCTAAACAGGTTGTCTAAAGCGGTAACAGAGAAGTAACACAAATGTTGATGATAGATCGTATCGAATTCACAATGTTCGACTAAATCAACCAAATAAGGAGCTTCAATGACTGCTACTCCTGTGTCTTTTAGTAGAATACTAATTCCTTCGACAAAACCGTTCAAGTCGGGAACATGAGCCAGTACATTATTCCCTAGAAAAACATCGGCTTGCTTTCCTTGCGATCGCAATTCTTTGGCTAAATCTTGGGTAAAAAAGGTACAAGTTGAAGGAATCCCTGCTTTTTGTGCCGCTTCAACTGGCCCTGAAGCCGGATCAATTCCTAATACTGGAATTCCGACTTCTACAAAGTTTTTCAGCATATAGCCATCGTTACTCGCGGCTTCGATCACAAAGCTGCTACCATCGAGTTTTCTAGACTCAATAATGGCTTTGGCGCTATCTCCAAAGTGTTTGAGTAAAGAGGGAGAAACTGAGGAGAAATAGGGATAATCCCGACAAAACAGAATCTCTGGGGGAACACTAACGGTAATTTGAACTAATCCACAGTCTGGACAAAAAGCCAGTTCTAAAGGAGCAGTATATTCAGGTTGATCGAGTTGATCTTTGGTTAACAATCCATCTGCTAACGGAGTATATCCAAAGTCAATAATAGACTGTAAATTTTGGGAACCACAAGAAAGACAAGGGGGCATTGTATCGGGCATGGTTTCTACTCCTGTTCCTTATACGACAGATGCAGCGACATTCGTTTGCCAACGCAGAGCTTCATTTAAGCGTCCTTCACTCAGTAACTTCTGAATGTGAGCGATGCGTTTGTATTTGGGGCCTTCAAATTCTTCTAAAGTTAAACCGATTTTTTGATAGGCATCATAGAGTTCTTCTGCGCCTTTGCGGGTGTTCCATTGCGGCTGAAACTCGGGTAAGACTCGCAAGATTTTACTACAATCTACTCGATAACAACGGGTATCCGGGCCACCATCTGAAGCGTATTCAATTTCGCAGTTGGGAACGACTTCTTTAACGATATTGGCAATGTCTCGAATTTGGTAGTTATCTTCGTTCCGTCCAACGTTAAAGGCTTCGTTATGAACTTTCTCACGAGGCGCTTCTAAAACGGCAATAAAGGCGCGAGAAATGTCTTCAATATGAACAATCGGGCGCCAAGGCGTGCCATCACTCTTGATATAAACTTTGCCCGTTGTCAAAGCCCAAGCGACTAAGTTATTCAGAACTAAATCAAATCGCAGACGAGGAGAAACCCCATAAGCGGTTGAGTTGCGGAGAAAAGTCGGGCTAAAATTGTCATCGGCAAGCTTGGCAACATCTTGCTCAACTAATACTTTAGAATGACCATAGGGCGTAACCGGATTAAAGGCTGATTCTTCAGTTAACCAGTCACTTCCACCTGCACCATAATTACTACAAGAAGAGGAGAAAATATAGCGGGTAATTCCTGCTTCTTTGCTTAATTTTGCCAGATGAACGGAGGCTAAATGATTGATTTCATAGGTTAAATCGGGATTGAGATTTCCCAAAGGATCGTTAGACAGTCCGGCTAAATGCAGAACCGCATCAAATCCTTCTAAATCGGAAATTTCCACATCTCGTACATCTTTAACCATTTCAGGAACTTCTTGAATTCCTTCGCCAAAGGTACTCTGCTGATAGAGATCACTATCTAAGCCGACTACTTCATGTCCTTTATTCAGTAACATTGGCACTAAGACTGTGCCGATATACCCTTTATGACCTGTTACTAAAACTCTCATTTTTTGATTTATTCCTCCCAAGTTTTCCAAGGTGCATTGCCAGTTTCCCACAGGCTTTCTAACCGACGTTTATCTCGCAAAGTATCCATACATTGCCAGAAACCTGTGTATTTGTAGGCCATTAACTGACCCTCTTTTGCTAAATTCTCAAGGGGTGCTTTTTCCCACTGAGTATCATCGCCCTCAATGTAGTCGAATACTTCCGGTTCTAACACAAAGAAAGCTCCATTGATCCAACCTTCTTGAGTTTGGGGCTTTTCTGAAAATTCTACGATTTGATCCCCGTCGAGTTCTAAGTGACCAAAACGAGCGGCAGGACGAACAGCAGTCAGCGTTGCTAACTTACCATGTGAGCGATGAAAGGCGATCAAATCATGTAAGTTTAAATCGGTGACTCCATCCCCCCAAGTTAGCATAAAAGTCTCATTACCCATATAGGGAGCTAGACGCTTGATCCGGCCTCCTGTATTGGTGTTAAGTCCTGTATCAATCAGGTCAACATTCCAGTCGGGTTTGACTCCTCCGTGCATCTCGAAAGCGCCTGTCTGTACATTAACGGTGAGGTTACTGTTAAGAGAACAGTAATCAACCATGTACTTTTTGATCACCTCTGCTTTGTATCCCAGAGCAATCACGAAGTTTTTAAAACTGTGGTGGGAGTAGTGCATCATAATGTGCCACAGAATGGGTTTCCCACCGATCTCCACCATAGGTTTAGGCTTTTCTACTGTCTCTTCAGAAAGACGAGTCCCTAAGCCACCTGCAAGTATTCCAACTTTCATATGAAAAATTTTTAACTTTAACACCCGCCATAACTGAGGTTCACACTTCAGAAGAGCATTGTCAAGAGACTGTTCGACTCCTTCATTAAATCTTTACAAAACTCTAGCCGTCCGATCTCGACTTTCTGTAAACCTTTACTAAAGTTCATCAACTTGAGCCAGGATTGTATGCAATTCTAGGCACAAGGTAAGTTGTTGAGTTATAATCATGTGAGCAGCTTCCTCTATCCAATGCCGAATTGACTCTCAAGTAGAAAGCATCGGCATTTCCAGGGAAGTTCTAATTTGAACAATTAGCAATCACTTGTCTGGATTGACCGATAAAAAAATGGGCTGAATTTTGCAGAGTTAAGTTGTCATTGTTCAGATATATAATTGCCTCAAGTAGAAATTGTTTTTAACAGCTATTCTATTTTTTGACCCTGGTGAGTGACTGCCAATCATCAATAGTATAAATGTAAATCAGGTAGAGTGATAAAAAGCCTATGCTCAGATACTTATCCAAGTTCTTGTATGTCCTTCCAGCTAAAAAGAGCAGCTTGGTGTTGCTGCTGATTTTATTTACATTCGTCTCCTCACTGGAGGTCATAGGTATCGGATTAATAGGACCTTTCATCAGTTTAGCCAGTAATCCCGATGCAGTGATTCAGCAAAATGATTGGATTCGCTGGATTTACAATCAACTCGGCTTGACCCAAGCGAGTCAAATGGTTGCATTGATTGGATCAGTCGTCATCCTGATCTTTTGCTTCAAATCGTTTATGAGTTGGTCGATTCAATCTTATATTTTTAAATATAGTTACATCCAACGCGGTAGATTAGTTTCAAAATTAATGAGATCTTACTTAGATGCTCCCTACACATTTTATTTAACTAAAAATAGCGCCCATTTGATTGATCATGTTGTGGGGGAAACGACAAAGTTTGCTAACTCAGTCTTAAGTACGTTACTCAGCAGTACCGCAAACTTATTCACATTAATTGCTATCTCTATACTGTTGTGTATAGCGAGTCCTTTAGCAGTTGTTTCATTGGTTTTTATGGTAGCTCCTTTGGTTTTATTGTTTAATTTATTCAGAGAAAAAATGCAGTTCTGGGGCAAAGAACTTTATGAAGCTAATCTAGGGATGATTAGAAGTGTGAATCATGGTTTGGGAGCCTTTAAAGAAACTCGAGTGATTGGCTGCGGTTCTTATTTTGAAGAAGATTGTGGGACACAAGCCGAGAGATTTGCTAACGCATCAATTGGATTTTATGCTTTTAAGCTTTCTCCTCGTTACATTAGCGAAGCGATGCTCGTTATTTTTTTAGTTGGTTTTACATCAGTCAGCCTCTTTTTAAATCAAAATATGGAAGAACTGACATCGACTTTAAGTATCTTTGCCTTAGCTTCTATTCGTCTAATCCCAGCTTTCTCAAATCTAGCCAGTGGACTTAGTTCCCTCAAAAATTCGAGTTATGCTCTCAACCAGCTTTACTCCGATTTAAAAGAACTAGAGAATATTGAAAATGATAAAAATCAGGAATTGGAAGATCGTTCAAATTTAGTTCAAAAACTCGAACATCAACAGGTTATAAAAGAGGATAAGAGTTTTAGATTCAATCATCAAGTTGTGTTAGAACAGGTGACATATAGCTATCCTAACGCTTCTGAAATAGCGCTCGAAAAAATCTCACTAACCTTAGAAAAAGGAAAGTCAATCGCCTTTATTGGAAAATCAGGAGCAGGTAAAACAACATTAGCAGATGTCATCTTGGGTTTGTTAACACCTCAGTCGGGAGATATTCAGGTAGATGGACAATCGATTTATAGTAACTTGCGTTTATGGCAAAACCTAATAGGTTACATTCCTCAATCTATTTTTCTGACAGATGACACCATCGAAAGAAACATTGCTTTTGGTGTTCCTGACCATTTAATTAACTCAGAACGACTCGATAAAGCCATTCAAGGAGCGCAACTCAAAGATGTGATTGATAATCTACCAGATGGGGTCAAAACTAGGGTCGGAGAAAGAGGTGTTCGTCTATCGGGAGGTCAACGTCAACGAGTGGGAATTGCTCGTGCTTTGTACCATGAAAGGGATATATTAGTTCTAGATGAAGCAACATCAGCATTAGACAATGAAACAGAAAGTCTTGTGACTGAGGCGATTCAGTCTTTAAGTGGAAGTAAAACCATGATTATTATTGCTCATCGTCTAACCACAGTTCAGGACTGTGATTGGATTTACAGAATGGAGAAAGGTAAAATTATTCAATCCGGTAGTTATCGAGAAGTTATTTTAGGTCATCATGCTAATAGTAGTGTCACATCAGACTAGGCTCTTTGTCTTGGCTTTGATTTGAGAAAAAGTAACCTATATTTTAATCAATAAAATGAGTAAAAAATTAATTTACTACTTCAAGATTTTTTGCATAGCCTTTTGTATTTTTCTTATTTTTACGCTAGTTTGGCAACTTGTGGGTTCCACACTAAAAACAGGAAGTTATTTTTCAATGGAGAAAACACCCTTAACTACTACTTATGATCTTTTTGACTTAGGAATTGTAGATGTTAATAATGATGACTATCTAGATATTTTTACCCTCAATCATAGTGCAAGACAAAATTTATTATTAAATCAAGAACTCAACAACTTTACAGATATATTATCTGATCGAAAGCTTGATCAAGATCGCGAGTTTGCTTATGCGGAAGATACTGATCATCAACCTAAGTTTGAGACTCCAGGACTGTATATATACCGACAAAATTTTGATTTACATATACGTGCTTATCAGCTAGATAATTTAGACTCTATAACTGGGACTTTACAGTTATCTTTACCTGTTGAAGTCAAAAAAAATCACTTTTCTCAGACTGATATAAAAGAAAGTTCGTTTTTAGGAAATACTTCTCATGTGATTGATTTCTCTCTAAAAAATAATGGATGGATCATTTTAACAGGGTTCCCTGAAATTTTACACTCTTTTGAGATGAGTGAAAAAATTTCCCTCCATCAAATTCAGATTGGGATTCAAAAACAACATCCTAATTCCCATAATTTTGAAATCATGTGGCGAGACCGTCACAGCATGGCTTGGGCTGATGTTAATCAGGATGGGTATAAAGATGTATTTATAAGTCGTGGTGGAGTTCGGGGAAAAATAAGTAATTTATCTGAACGTTTAAATGATGAGTTATTTATGAGTCGTGATCAGATCACCCTTCAAGATCAAGCTGAACAATTAGGAATTGATAAAGAAGGTTGTCCAGGAAGACAATCAGCTTGGGTCGATTTTAATAATGATGATCGACTTGATTTGTATGTTGTTTGTGGTCGTTCCAAAGATGATCCAACACCTTATCCCAATCAACTATACCAACAAACAACAAATGGTCAGTTTGTTAATATAGCTTCAAAAGTAGGTTTAGACTTCCCTCAAGCTGGATATGCTTTATGGCTTGATGCTGATAATGATAGAGATATGGATTTACTCACTTCTCAAGAGGAAACTGTCTATCTTTATATTAATCAAAATGGTAAGTTTAAACAGAGCTTGAGTGAACAGTTAAACCAACAAATTACTAAATTTTCAGTTTCAGATTTTGACTTAGATGGAGATTTTGATGTTTATGTTGTCACAGGAGATCAAAATGTTTTGCTTTTGAACACGAACGGAAAGTATGTTGTCAAGAGTCCAGATTTAGTAGGCTTACCGAGCGAAGCAAAAACAGTAAATTGGGTCGATTATAATAATGATGGTTTACCAGATCTTCATGTTGTACCCAATGGTTTATATCAACAAAACTCTCAACATCAATTTGAAGAAACCAAGTTGTTAGATATGAGATTTCCAAAGTTTAAAACACGAGATGCTCGCTGTGTCTGGTTTGATGCTGATAATGATGGGGATAGAGATGTTTTAGTTGCCTATCAACAAACTCCTTCGGTTTTACAACAAACTCCTCCTCTCAAAGACCGTATTTTGAATCAGATTCTTAAGCGAGATACATCTAAAATTTGGCAATCTAGATTTTATCGGAACTTAAGTGCTGATAATCACTGGATTGAAATTGAACTCCTTGGTTCTTTAGGAAATCCTCAAGCCATTGGATCTCGAGTTGAAGTCGTTGTGAAAAACAGCACACAAGTTCAACAAATTGGCAGCTCTGAAAACTCACATTATTCTCAGGGTCATTATCGTCTTTACTTTGGTTTAGGAAAGCAAGAAAAACCAGATTTAATTAAGGTTTTTTGGCCTGACGGTCAAACTCAAACCATGGTTCAACCTGTTGCTGATCGCTTACTTAAAATCGAGAAAAATACTTAGTATAAAAAGTTTAATCTATAAAGTTTAATCTATAATAATATAGCCAAAGTCATATCTAAATCTAAGTCTAATCGGAGAAAGTGATGAAAAAATTTTGGAAAACCAACCTGAAGCCATTCTTAAGCTCTTTAAAAGTTAAATTGATTGGGGAAGCATGGAAAGATCAAATTAGACCGATCACGGGGTTTAATCTTCCCTTTTGGATACAGTATACTTTTTCAGAAGATAAAAGTTCCTACAAGCCGAAAAAAAGGCCCTGGTCTCTAGAACGCTTGAAACGATTCATCTTTCCTAATTTAGAAAAGCCGATATTTATCTTTGGTTCTCCTCGATCAGGTACTACATTTTTAGGTCTTTGTATTGCTGAACTGCTCGAAGTGAGCTACCATTTTGAACCTGTACTAACAAAAGCAGCTGTCCGTTATATATATACGAATCAATGGGATAAAAAGCAAACTCAAGCCTTTTACAAAAGAGTTTATTCTTGGCTGCTACGAATTCATTTTGATGGAGATTTGCGATTTGCCGAAAAAACACCTCGTAACAGCTTTATCCTACCCTTTTTATATGAAACATTTCCTGATGCTCGTTTTATTCATATTATTCGGGATGGACGAGATGCTTCTATTTCTCTAGCAGAAAGACCTTGGTATCGAAATGATATGAAAGGATCAGGTGCTAAAGAACCAGGAGGCTATCCTTTTGGTCCTAAAGCTCGTTTCTGGGTGGAAGCTGATCGAATTGAAGAGTTTGAAACAACAAATGATGTTCATCGTTGTATGTGGCTATGGCGAAGATATTTAGAAGGTGCTTTAGAAGGCTCATCTAAATTACCGACAGATCAATATCATGAGTTACGCTATGAAGATATTGTGACAAATACCCAGGAAGAATGTGAGCGCTTATTGGACTTTTTAGAGATTAAAAATTATCAATCTCGCTCTAAATTTTGTGAGGTCGTGATCAAGAAAGCAAAAGTTGACTCGATTGGTCGTTGGAAAGTTAAGTTATCAGAGGAACAGCTCAAACAACTTGAAGAAGAAGCTGGAAGTTGGTTAAAAAAGTTGGGCTATTCTGGTTAAATTAAGGTTGATTGAGAAAGATTTTTTAAGAGCAAAGCACTTTGAGTATAAAATCATGGAAGTTACTCCTTTAAATATTGTTCTGCTTTCTAATTGGTTTGAAAATCCCTATAAAGATCTATTGATTCAGCATCTAAATACTAAAAAGGTTTATGCTCAGGAATATTTTCGGAGTGTATTTTTTGTTCAAAAGGTACTGAGTCAAGGTAAGCCTGATATTCTACACTTACAAACCTTACACTATTTTTTTGTGTCCAGAAATAAAATTTATTGCTGGATTAAGTTTATTTTGTTTATTTTACAACTTTTATTTATGAAAATGATTGGAGTCAAAGTTGTTTGGACTGTACATGAATGGATTGATAAGATATCTGATGGACAGCACAATATATCTCCTTTACAAGCTGCAATTATTGGTAAAGTTATGACGGCGATTATTACTCATTGTGATAGCACAAAAGAGGAAATGATCACGGAACTTAAATTAAAAAACTGTGAAAAAGTTTTTGTTGTCTTTCATGGAAATTATATAAAAGCTTATGAAAATAATATATCTCAACTAGAAGCACGAAAAATTTTGAATATTCCGGAGAATGACTGTGTTTTTTTAATGTTTGGAGGAATACATAAAGGTAAAGGTACATTAGATGGTGTTGAGGCTTTTAAAAAACTTAAGCAAGATAATATATTTTTAATCATTGCAGGTAAAGTCTCTAAAGCTGAGTTTATTAGTTCTATTTCGCAAGCCATAGGAGATTCTAAAAATATTATCTTTACCACTCCACACGAAGGAATACCTGACGAAAAAATTCAGGTTTATATGAATGCTTGTGACTGTGTTATACTTCCTTACACAATATTTACAACATCAGGAGTTGCGATACTAGCAATGTCTTATAGCAAGGTTTGTATGGCTCCCCGTTTAGGTTTTTTTAAGGATATTTTAGATGATCATGGGGCTTTTTTGTATGACCCCAAAATGGAAGACGGTTTGCTAAATGCCATGAATTTATCTGTAGAAAAACAAAAAATTTTAGAAACAATGGGTCAACATAACTTTAAAGTTGTTCAAGAATGGAGTTGGGATTATGTGGCAGCAAAAACTTATGAAGTTTATCAGTGGTGTTTGCATCATTCAATTTAACCAGTTTATATTAATGATATTCAATTACAATTGAGAGAGTAAATATATGCGAGGAAAAATCAGGTTAACTGGAATAGACTTTTTTAGAGGATTAGCTATTTTCGCTGTAGTTATAGTTCATGCTGACGAAGGGATAACTGTTGAATTATCTCTCTGGAATCAGATTTTAGAATTCTCTGGTTTTGCTGTTCCCTTCTTTGTGGCGACATCTTTCTATTTTGGATTTTGTAAAATCTGTTCAACTCAAGGACAATATAACTTGAAATCAAGGTTAACTCGCTTGATGATTCCTTATTTTGTTTGGACAGGAATTTATATTGTTTACAGAATATTAAAATATTTAATTAAAAATGAAACAGAAAGTATTAATCAACTTTTTCAAGACCCGATTGGTTTAATTTTTTTTGGGGGTGCGGCTTTTCAGCTTTACTTTTTACCCCTGCTAGCAGCGGGTACAATTTGGGTTAAACCTTTATCATCATTTACTCATAAAAAACATAATATTTTGGTGTTATTTTCTTTATTAATTTTCAGTTTGATTGTCTATGAACTCGTTTTATATTCAGGAAATTCATTTGTAAATGGGGCAGGAGTAGCTTTTCAAACTTGGAATAACACTCTACCTGTAAACCTAAAAGACAATCAAATTCTGAGAATAATATTAGTATTTTTAGCTTGGACAATCAGATGTTTTCCCTATATATTCATGGCAATAATTTTAGCTTATCCAGGTGTGAATGAAAAATTGCAGAAGAAAAGTTTAGGTTACACAGTATTGATGCTAATCTCATTCTGCTTAGTAAATAGATGGGGTCACGACTATCTACCCGAGGTATTGTATGAGGTTGGTCGAGGATATCTGGCTTTACTGTTAGCGCTCGCACTTTCTAATTATTTGCCGGAAAATAAATGGATTAAAAACTTAGCTTTTTGCTCTTTTGGAATTTATCTCATTCACCTTTTAGTTGTGGAAACGTTCCAAATTATAGAAAATAGAGTTTATCCAGGGGAAACATTGCGAGGTTCTAGCCTCAATCTCTTAATATTTGCGCTTTTGAGTTTGGTTATTAGTTGGATCGCGACAGACTTGTTAATGCGAAGAAAAAAAATATCACAGTTAATGTTTGGAAACTAAGTTTCCCTCATGTGTACTATAGTATGAAAAATTAGTAAAAATTTAAGTTAAACTATCCATGAAAATTCTACATCTTAGCACATCTGATATAGATGGTGGAGCCGCTAGAGCCGCTTACAGACTACATCAAGGGTTACAATCAATTCAGATTAGTTCCCAAATGCTAGTCCGTGCAAAATCGAGTATTGATAAAAGTGTTATTGCTGAAAAAAGCCTGATGACAAAGCTTGGCCCCCCTGCTTCTAATTTACCCCTAAAACTCTATTCTAAGCGTCCACAAACTAGATTTGCAGTTCAATGGTTCCCCGATATTCTCTCGCCCAAAGTGAGTCAAATCAACCCAGATATTGTTCACCTGCATTGGATTTGCAATGGTTTTTTACAGATTGAAACACTATCAAAATTGAACAAACCTTTGGTGTGGACACTGCATGATATGTGGCCCTTTACAGGAGGGTGTCATTACGCGGAAGAGTGCGATCGCTATACCGATTCTTGTGGGGCTTGTCCTCAACTCAAAAGTAACAAAAATCAAGATTTATCCCGTTGGGTTTTACAACGCAAAAACAAAGCTTGGAAACCGATTAATTTAACAGTTATTAGTCCAAGTATTTGGCTGGCTGATTGTGCGAAATCCAGTTCTGTGTTTAAAGATGTACGCATTGAAGTGATTCCTCATGGACTAGATTTAGAAAAATACAAACCTATTGAAATGTCAATTGCGCGATCGCTATTTAATTTACCTCTAAACAAACAACTGGTGTTATTTGGTGCATCCCCTGGAACAACCGGAGATTTTAGAAAGGGATTTCAGTTCTTACAACCTGCTTTAAAAAGCCTAAGTCAGTCCGGGTGGGAAGATAAAATTGAACTGGTGGTTTTCGGAGATTCTCAACCTGAAAAACCCTTAGATTTAGGATTTAAAACGCATTATCTGGGTCAATTTCACGATGATATTTCCCTTGCTTTGGTGTATTCCGCAGTTAATGTTATGGTTGTACCTTCCATTCAAGAAGCTTTTGGACAAACAGCTTCTGAGTCCTTAGCTTGTGGAACTCCGGTCGTTGCATTTGCGGCTACCGGACTTAAAGATATTGTCACACATCAACAGGATGGTTACTTAGCAAAACCTTTTGAAATTGAGGATTTAGCCCAAGGAATTGTTTGGGTACTCGAAGAGAGTTATCGCTATAAAACATTACGAATTCAAGCTCGTAAAAAAGCAGAACAAGAGTTTAGTTTCGAGTTACAAACCAAACGCCATTTATCAATCTATACTGAATTAATAAAACCCTAGAGATTATAATCCTGTGATCAATTTGAGAATAAGACGATCAGTTATATAGGATTTTACCAAACTTTTAATGATTAGAAAATCGACGTTTTAAAATATAAGAAATTTGTTTTAAGGTTAACGTTAGTAAGCTCAAATCACTCAGAGTTTTAAATAAACCGACTAACAAACCTTTTTCTTTTATTGGTTTAATAACTCGATAGTAATTCATTTCTTGCTCAACTTGTAAGAAATATTGGTGAACCAATTGCTTGAGTTGTGGGTTTTGACTAACAGACTCTTGCTGCAAAAGGAAATGATTGACTAAATACAGTTGGTTTAAAATTTGTAATTTTTGATCGGTTGATGCTGAACCCGGACGAGAACGGCGATAATAATAATAAGCTTCGGGAATAACAATAAATTTTCCTCCCTTGAGTAGACACATCGCATAAAGCAGGAAATCTTCAGCGCTAGATAATCTACAATCGTACTCTATAGAATTTTGGCTTAAAAATTCCCGCTTCATCAGAGGCTTTGTCAACCCCAAATGAGGACTAACTCTGGCGGGTTTCATATTTGACTCTATCAAAGTCATAAGATCAATTGATCGAACTCGATTAAAATCCTGTTTAGCAACACAAAATAATGTTCCTTGTGGTTGATTTACATTATCTTGAATAAAATATAAATCATCTGCTACCAGATCGGCATCTTCTTGTTCTGCAATTTGTAATAGTTTCTCAATGCGTTCAGGTGCATACCAGTCATCCGCATCTAAGGGAACAATCCACTTGCCTTTTGCTTCTGCTAAAGCACGGTTACGAGAATAACTTATTCCACGGTTTGTATCATTTTGAAGTAGTCGAAGACGCTGATCCGAAAATTCCTGAACAATTTTTACCGTTTGGTCAGTAGACCCATCATCAACAACAATCATCTCAATATCTGGCTCAGTTTGAGATAAAGTTGATTGAATTGCTTTGGGAATGTATTGTTCTGCGTTGTAAGCTGGAGTAATTATTGAAACTTTCGGGTTCATATCAATTTTAAACTCAATTAATCGACAAAAATCTTGTATTTTAATGTCTGTTAGATTTCTAACTATCTAGATCGAAACTTGCCATTCTTCAAAAAGTGCTGAAATACAGGTTTGAGCATCCCAAGCTTTTTGTAAAAAGGAATACTAAAAGACATAATCAGTTTAAAATACAAAACAAATTCTTGAGTTGTTGGACAAGGAATTGTCCGAAATTCAAGGTGTGCTAACTGATATAATTCAGAGCCATAATTCATTTTTTTGCGAATATCTTCAAACATATAGTTTAAACTAACAAATCTCTGATACACCGTAGATATATTAGCTTGATAAGTTAGCATAAAGTTGCTGCCGTGCATTCTGTACTTGACTAAAGGTTTAGCCATATAAAATCTTTTTGCTCCTACCAATGACGCTCCCCAGATTAGACAATCATCTGCTCTTCTTCGCCAATCTTCTAAATAAGGAATAGGTAAAAATCTATTTAGAATCTTTCTCTTCATGGATATTGCTGAGGTGATTACTCCTTTCCATTGTGGATTATACAAAGTTAAAATGATTGCATAACCTAAATCTCGATCAGTTTCGTAGGGTAGAGATATCCCTTCTACAGTCCCGAATTTTTCATGCGAACAAAACAAAAAGTCACAGTCTGGATGTTTTTGATAAAAATTTAGAATTTCTTCTAAATAAGTCGGTTGATAAATATCATCAGAATCAAGGAAAAATATGAGATCACCCCTAGAAGCTAGATAACCTTCATTAAATGCAGAGAGTTGACCTTCATTTTGTTTCTTTAAAACCAGCTTAATTTCCGGAGAATCACTAAAGTTATTTGTGATTATTTCTACAGAGTCATCGGTTGAGCAATCATCAACGATAATAATTTCATCAAAGCTAACAGTCTGGTTGAGAACACTTTGAACGGATTCAACAATAAACTTTCCATAGTTATAATTGTTAATTAAACAAGTTGTTTTCATCTATTCTCTCCTTATTAGTGAAAAACAGGTTATAAATTCTGCTGTTTGCTCCTAACAACCCATTATAAAAAAATCAATCTGTACTCAACCCCCTCAAAACTAGAAATCAAGTCTGACTGAGAGCTTCTAGATACTTCTGAGCAGAATTTTCAATAGAAAATTGATTTAACCAAGTGGCATCAACCAGCTTATAACGTCCAGAAAGTACCTTTAAAATTTCTTCGGCCATCGCTTTATAATCACCCACAGGTGTTAAAAAACCATACTTGCCATGATCTAAAATTTCAGCCAGCCCGCTTTGACAATCGGTAGAAATAACCGGTGTTCCCACCGCCATTGCCTCGACTAAAACATTACCAAATCCTTCCCAAGCAGAAGACAATACAAACAACTTAGCACGAGCCATATAAGCATAAGGATTTTCAACAAAACCCTGTAAGTTTACATCATTTTCTACGCCTAACTGGTGTAAGAGAGACTGCAATCTAGCTTGAGCAAGCCCAGTTCCTAATATCATTAATCGAGCGTTTTGTTGCTTCCTTACCTGATAAAAAGCCTGAATCAAAGTTTCAAAATCCTTTTGTTTTGTTAACCGACCCACACCTAAAATAACGGGAGGTTCCCCGGTTTTAAACCAAGGATGATCAACAGGTTCCTTAGCTCTCTCTAACAGTTTTGGGGTAACAATAGGATTATAGATTACCTTAATTTGTTCTAAAGGTAAACCCGAAATTTGAGCAACATCTTGAGCAACTCCCCCAGAAGATGCTAAAACTGCATCCGCCCAAGGATAAAATAGTTTAATCAAAGTATGGGGATAATAAGGCGTTATGCCTAAAAATCCCGGTAAATTCTGAATTGGAGGCCGAGGTGTTCCTAAAAGTGTATTTTGAGTGCTAACTGCAATTTTTGTTGATACTCCTGATAATCGTTTAGCCAATATAGCGATTTCATCGTGATAGTGCGTATAGGAAATTAACGCTTTAGGTTGCTCCCGTTTTAGATAGGAAATCAGAGAGTATACAGAAGTTCGCAGTCGAGGGTATTTTAGGTCGATCATCCGAGAACCATCAGGAATTTGCTTAACAAAAGGGCCTGTTACTCGGTCAAGTACAAAGTCTACCTTTAGACCTTTATTCACAAAACTATCTGCCAAATTAATCGCTGTTCTTTGGATGCCACCTTCACCGAGATTCGGAAGAAAAAAACAAACATCCGTGCGGTTTGATGTCATAGAAATCTAGGTAAATATTACCGAGTCAATTTCCAAATTTAAAAGTGAGAATTCTCAATGTACTCCTAACATCTCTAAATATAGTCGAGTGGCTGTTTCTGAAGTAAACTGATCTAACCAAGTTGGATCAACCGTTTTTGTATGACCCGATAAAACGCTCAATATCGACTCTGCTAGGGCTTTCGGATCTCCAACCGGAGAAAGAAGACCATACTTCCCATCACCCAGAATTTCTTTAGCTCCACTCGGACAATCGGTAGAAACAACTGGCGTTCCGACTCCCATTGCTTCGATTAAAACCGTAGGCAGCCCTTCCCAAGCAGATGATAACACAAATACTTTAGCACGAGCCATATAACAGTAGGGATTCTCCACATAACCTGCTAGGGAAACATCTTCTTCAAGCTTTAACTCTTGGGCTAAGGCTTCCAATTGGGGTCGGTCTGGCCCCCAACCCAAAATCATTAATCGTGCAGGTTGAACTTGTCGAACTTGAGCAAAGGCTTTAATTAATGTAGGAAAATCTTTTTGAGCTTCTAATTTTCCCACCCCCAAAATAACAGGAGGTTCTCCTGGACAAAACCAAGGATGATCAAGTCGAACTTTCGCTTTTTCCTGTAGTTGAGGACTCAAAACCGAGTTGTATATGGTACTAATACGATGAATGGGTAAACCTGTAAAATTACTTAAGTCTTCAGCAACACCCTGAGAAACAGTAACAATTCCATCCGCCCAAGGGTAAAAATAGCGAACAAACGAAGGAATTAAATACTTTCGCGTTTTAGAAGTACGTTTAATCGCTTGAGAAAGGGTATTATGTTCAGACACTACAACTCGTGTTTTAACTCGGGCTATACGTTTAGCCCAGATTGCCATTTCATTAGCAAAATGCTGGGCTGATAGTAAAGCAACAGGTTGTTCTTCTTTGAGGTAACGAGTTAACGCTTGGGTGGTTTGCCAAATACCGGAGGAGGCTAAGTCCACAACCCGAACTTCGGATGGTATTTTTTCAATATGTGGCCCCCAGACTTTTCCAATCACGAAATCCACACTTAAGCCATAGTTGACTAAACCACTAGCTAAGTTAAACATCACTCTCTCGGCACCACCCCCACCAAGATAAGCCATAAATAGAGCCACTCGGGGCTGAGTTGCCATAGTTGACATGAGTCCTGTATTCCCCACTACTGGTGTAACTTTAGCTGACCAAGAATGCGTTAGGCAATCCTGTATTTATCAGTTATATTTATTACATTGATTATTTTTGATAAGTTTAATCAAAGCTATAATCAAAGGCTGTCAATCAAGCAGATCTAGGTTAGACTAGCTTTATACAACTCCAAACCCCCAAAAATGAAAGCGACTTAATCGGACTTCAACAGCTAATCCCGTTCTCTAGGTCGAATATTAGTTTTCTAACGTCAATTTTAACAAAAAATGTAGAAGCAAACATGATTTCATTCAAATAATTGAATTGATCATTCTTACATGATGGCGCTATCCGAGAAGGAAACGCCGACTCATTAGCTATACCAAAATCCCCAAGAAAATAATGAAATTGGGGTGTTTCCGAAGTAGAAAGGCGGCTCAACCCTCTTTTTCCTCTTGTCATTGATCCGAGAGAAAAAAGATTGCCTAAGCAGTAAGTTATTTCAAGGGTTTTTTGCAAAATTTGCTCAATCAAGTTTGAAGAATTTTGTATCTTATGCTCAAAACATTTCTAGACAAGTCAAAAATCGCCGTATCAGAGCTAAAGTTCAAAGTGAGATCGGCTCAATATTCAGGTAAATTACCCAGTTTGTCACCCGATGACCGCCAAATTGTTGATGCACTTGACGCTGAAGGTGTATTGATTACATCTCTAGATCATTTGGCACTGCCGTTCACTCCTCAGCTTCTTCAGGCAATTGATGGGTTACTACCAGAAGTTAAGTCGGCTTTTGCTGCTGATTCTCCGGGATTTACGAACGCTAAGAACACCTATATTGTTCGCGCCAGCTATGACAAAATTGCCGCCGAATATCCTGAGATTTTTCTATGGGGTCTTCAAGATCGTTTGCTAGATATAGCTGAAAATTATATCGGTCTTCCAGTTGCTTTTTTGGGTGTTGATCTAAAGAAAGATATTGCTTATGAAGCAGGACGAGATGTTGGCTCAAAACGGTGGCATCGAGACGGGGAAGATTGCCGCGAATTTAAGATTATGATTTATTTAAGTGATGTGGCTGAGGATACAATTTCCTTTGACTATATTCCGAGATATTTGACTCCATCCTTGTTGGAAATTATCTATAAATCTATTTTGATATTCAAGACTCCCTATAAGTCGATTTACACCGATGAACAGATGGAGCATTTTGTCTCATCTTCCGAGTGGAAAAGTTGCTATGGCCCCACAGGAACTGTAATTTTTGCGGGAACGGATGGTATTTTTCATCGGGGTCAATTACCAAAAGGTGCGGTAAAAGACCGACTCGCCTTGCAGTATACCTATACTTCCAGACAACCAGAAAATCCAACGTTCTGTAAACGCCATTTTTCTCAAAAAGGCTTGCTGATACTCAAGGATAAATTGTCTGAGCGGCAAAAAGAATGCGTATTTTGGTATGATCCAACTGAGGAGTAGATGTAGTTTTTTTCGGTTTTCATCCCACCAGTTTTTATGTTCGCCAATTATTAACCCAAGTAAAAATTCTGAAAAGTTTATGATTAGCGTAATAATGGCTGCTTATAACGCCTCAAAGTATATTGGTTTAGCTATTGAAAGCGTTTTAAACCAAACTTTTCGGGAGTTTGAGTTATTAATTGTAGATGACCATTCTACAGATAGCACGCTCGATATTATAAAATACTATGCTGATCAAGATAGCCGGATTCAGGTACTTCAGACTGAGCAAAATAGTGGGGCAAGTACGGCTAGAAATGTTGCCATTCGGGCAGCAAAATACCCTTGGCTAGCGATTATGGATTCGGATGATATTGCCCAACCCGAGCGGTTTGAAAAACAAATGAATGCGGCAAAGGAAAAGCCCCATGTTGTTGCTTGGGGAACCTACGCTTGCCACATTAGCTCAACTGGAAAGGTGCTAAGTTTGGTTAAGCAAGGAGCAAAAACAGAAGAAGAGTTTTATCAATCTTGGCAAGAAGGACATATCCCATTTGTTATTCATCCAAGTACCCTAATTAACAGAGAAATTTTTGAAAAAGCTGGAGGATATGTGGAGTTATTAGAAAACTACTCCCTAACCCCAGCAGAAGATTTTGAATTGGTGGCTCGGCTAGGCAATTTTGGTCCGATTTTGGTAATCCCGGAACCTTTACTTTTGTATCGGGTTCATTCGAGTAGCCAATCAATGCAAAAGTTTTTTTGGCAGAAAAAGGTTGCAAGATATGTTGTTACACGCCATCGAGCAAAGTTGGCTGGAAATAAGGAACCTCTTCTCAGCCAATTTCTTAAAGAGTATGATTCCCAAGCTGTAATGTCCCGTTTAGCACAACAACTGCGAACACTGGGACAATTTTGGTACAGGAAAGCCGGACTATTTTTTGCTGATCAGGATTACATTCGGGCTGGTTTGTACTTAGGAATCGCCATCGCAGCAAATCCGTCCTATTCCATACCCCGACTGTGGCATCAAAAGTTATCTCCTAAAACCCGGATGTCGATGCGAGAGTAACGGCTGCAATGGCAGAAACACTCAAGGAAAAACTTATCTAACTTATTACGACCATAATCTAGCACAAACTTAGTAGGAAATGCAAGATGATTAGCTCTATTAAAATCCCCAAAAAAGAATCAAGAACCCTTGAACAGATACAAGAACATTACACCATTGAAAAAGAGTTAGCCCGTCGCATCCAAAACTCCACGAAAGAGGAAAGAAAGCACCTCTATACTGAAGTCTATGACGAACTTTACCGGAAAGTCCCGCATCACCCTCAACTGACCCGCAAAGCGAGTTCTGAAACAACAGCTTGGATCGTTAATCAACGAATGCAATTATTGCAACGCTTCCTCACCCCTGAAACGGTCTATTTAGAAGTAGGGCCAGGAGATTGTAGTTTATCGTTGGCTGTGGCTAAACACGTGAAAAAAGTTTATGCTGTCGATGTTTCTACAGAGATTACCAAACAAAATAACTTACCCGAAAACTTTGAATTTATCCTATCAGATGGATGTAGTATTCCTGCCCCCGAAAATAGCGTTGATGTAGCTTATAGTCATCAACTCATGGAACACCTGCACCCCGACGATGCCCTCGAACAGCTTCAAAATATTTATCAAGCCTTAAAACCCGGTGGAATCTACATTTGTATTACTCCCAATCGTTTGTCTGGCCCTCACGATGTTTCCCGATATTTTGATGAAATTGCCACGGGATTTCATTTAAAAGAGTACACCGTAACCGAACTCAACGATTTATTTCATGCCGTTGGTTTCTCTCAAGTCAATTGGGTCAAAAACAGTCCTAAACTTCATATAGAAATTCCTCTATTTTTTGGAACTATTTACCCCATTAAACTCAGTGAAATGATTCTCGAAAAACTTCCTTATGCTTCGCGCCGAAAAATTGCCAGTACACCTTTACTGTTTCGAGGAATGACCATGATTGGCAAAAAATAAATCGGAAAATATTTGCAAATAAAAAAATGCAGAATCGAAAAATCATGCTCTTTGATCTCTCAATTGGAGGGCATCATCCCACTTATATTCGATACTTGATTCAATATTGGCATCAAGAACAACGACCTGAACAGTTATCCATTGTAGTCATTCCTAAATTCCTAACTGAACACGCGGATGTCGTAGAGTTGGCTAAATTTTATGACTCAAAAAAAATAAACTTTGTAGCGATTAGTTCAGAAGAAGAAAGTCTGATTAACTCTCGGGAAACACGAATTCAAAGAGCCTTTCGTAACTTTAGAGAGTGGAAAATTCTCTGTAAATATGCCACTCAATTAAACGTCGATCACTGTTTGATTTTGTACTTTGATACTTGTCAGCAGCCCTTAACCCTTGGCTTGTCCTCCCCTTGTCGGTTTTCAGGGATTTATTTTCGTCCCACACTTCATTACAGTCAATTAAAAAACGCTCAAGATCGTGATCACAATAAATCCTCGAATTGGCTAGAGAAATTGACAGTTTCTCGGGTTTTAGGACATCCAAAACTGCAAACCCTCTTTTGTCTTGATCCCATTGCAGTTAAATATTTGAATCATCAATTTAAGACTGCTGCAAAAGTCATTCATCTTCCTGATCCCGTTGAACCTTTTCCGCCTTCTTCTCTATCTTCGAGTGAAATTCGAGAACATTTAGGCATTCAACCCAACCGCAAAGTTTTTCTCTTATTTGGTGCTTTAACCGAACGGAAAGGGGTTCATCAGCTATTAGAGGCGATTTCCCAATTACCCGCTCAACTTTGTGAACAAATCTGTTTATTATTAGTTGGAAACCTGACCTCAAGAATAGAAACTCAATTCAAATCTCAAATTCAAGCCGTTTGTCAAGCTAAACCTGTGCAGATTTTGGGGAATTATGAATACATTCCCGACTCAGCAATTCCCAACTACTTCCAAGTCGCTGATGTGATTTTAGCCCCCTATCAACGTCATGTCGGGATGAGTGGAATATTATTACTCGCTGCTGCTGCTGAAAAACCTTTACTGAGTTCAGATTATGGTTTAATGGGAGAACTTGTACAACGCTATGAATTAGGACTAATCGTTGATTCGACTCAACCGGGTGAAATAGCCAAAGGATTAACGCAACTCATGCAATCATCTTTGCAATCTTTTTGTAACCCTAAAAAAATGAAGCAGTTTGTACAGGAAAACTCGGCTCAAAAATTTTCCGAAATAATTTTTAACTCTATTTAGCATTTCCAGGATGAAATCAAACACAGTAGTGCCAGCGTCTTAACAACGTATGATTGAGGTGACAGGTGATAGGTTAGCGCATCAGAGCCAAGATCTAGACAAAACTTCAACTAAGGGTTAAAAGTATCTTAGCGATCGCAATTGCGATACTTAATCCTTCCTAAACTGAGGAATGACTAAACTCATTATCCAGATTCCTTGCTACAACGAAGAAGAAACGCTCGAGATCGCCCTAGCACAACTACCCCGTCAAATTCCCGGTATTGATACGGTAGAATGGCTGATCATTAACGATGGAAGCTTAGATCGTACCGTCGATGTCGCTCGTGGCTGCGGGGTCGATCATATTGTCAGTTTTGAATACAATCAGGGCTTGGCTAAAGCATTTATGGCGGGAATCGAAGCCTGTCTGAAAGCGGGTGCTGATATTATTGTTAATACTGATGCCGATAATCAATATTGTGCAGAGGATATTCCCCGTTTAATCGAACCTATTTTACTCGGTTATGCCGAAATTGTCGTGGGAGCTAGACCGATTCGCCAGATTAAACACTTTTCCCCCAGTAAAAAATTCTTGCAACAACTCGGAAGTTGGGTGGTTCGTTTAGCCAGTAGCACTAATATTCCCGATGCACCAAGCGGGTTTCGGGCGTTTAGTCGCAATGCAGCAATGCAAATTAATGTTTTTAACGAATATACTTATACCCTAGAAACGATTATTCAAGCCGGACAAAAAGGAATTGCGATTACTTCGGTTCCCATTCGGACGAATCCAGATTTACGCCCTTCCCGTTTAGTTAAGAGTATTCCCTCTTATATTAAACGGTCAATTTTTACGATTCTACGCATTTTTATGACCTACAGACCGTTACGATTTTTTACGGTCTTAGGGACTATTCCGTTTACAATGGGATTTATGTTATGTGTGCGTTGGTTGGTGTTATTCTTTGACAATATGACCAAAGCGAGAACACCCAGCTTGATTTTAGCCGCCATTTTAATCTTAATCGGGTTTCAATTGTGGATGTTGGGTTTAGTTGCTGATGTGATGGCTGTGAACCGGAAAATTTTAGAGGATGTGCAGTTACGATTACGAAGATCTGAGTTTGAGAAGTTTACAAATTCCAAGTAATATGGGTTAACTCTTGTGATCAAACGGCTGATTTCTATTGGTATTAGTTTAGTTATTTTAGCAGTTCTTTATTCTCAAATTGATATTGCGGGTTTAATTGAGATTTTTAAAAATTGCGATCGCCAATGGATGATCATCAGCTTAGGAATGGTTATTCCGATTACAATGATTACCGCTTGGCGACTGCAACAACTGATGCCCTTGGGCAGAAGATTGAGGTTTACTGAGGCGAATCGTTTAATTTTAGCCGCTAGTGTGCTGAATATGATCTTACCCTCCAAAATGGGAGATATTGCGAAAGCATACTTCATGCAACAACGGGGACATTTAACAGGTTCACTCTCTTTATCTCTCGTTGTCTTTGAAAAAACTTGCGATCTCTTATCACTATTGTTATGGTGTGTTCTAGGGTTGATCGTTTATCCTGAGAAAGATACCTTATTTTGGACAATGACCCTCGGTGTCAGCTTGGGTTTAATATTGGGACTCTCACTTTTAGGATCTCGAAAACTTGCAGATTACTTTTTTATAAGTCTGAGCAAAATTTCACCTAAAAAAATCGGAGATAAACTTAAAAAACTACAAATTTCTTGGGGGGAAATGCACGAATATTTTTGGAGGGATAAAACTCAACTGCTGAAAATTAGTACAACTTCAATTTTTATTTGGTTCCTCCATTTACTCCAAATCTGGTTTTTCATTCTAGCACTGAACGCTTGGACTCCGTTTTGGGCAAACTTAGCCCTTTCTCCCCTCGCTATTTTAGCCGGATTATTACCCTTAACATTTGCAGGAGTTGGAACTCGCGATGCCGCATTAGTTTTATTTTATCAACCCTATTTTGATGCAACAACAGCCGCCGCTTTAGGCTTACTTTGTACCTCTCGCTATTTCCTCCCCGCAGTCGGTGGACTTCCCTTTTTAGGACAATATGCCACTAGCCGCTCACAAAATTCTACCCTTTCCAAAGATTAAACTCGGTATTTAATAATGAATAATATTCGGATTGCTTGGTTACTCACCTCCGCCTTTTACTATTGGCATCCGCCTCTAGCAGAGTTAGCAAAACTATTTCCTGAAATGACAGCTTTTGTGGCAAACTGGCGAGGTTATGCTCCCGGTTTTGAAGAGTCTTTTAAAATTGATATCGTCGGAGAACGAAAAATTATCCCGATTATCAAATCCTCTAAAGGTTATGGCTATAGTTTTACCTATCTCCCATTAAATATCGTTAATCGATTATTAAAGTTTAAACCCGATGTCATTTTTTCCAACTCCTTTGGCGTTTGGACGATGATTGCTTTACTCTTTAAACCTATCGGAAAATGGAAAGTTGTGATTGCTTATGAAGGAAGTTCACCGAGTATTGATGCTCGAAATTCCGCCCCTCGGTTAACAGTACGACGAGCAATGGTTAAAGCGTCCGATGCTTGTATTACCAATTCAAACGCAGGTAAATCTTATCTAACAGAAGTTCTCAACGCGAAACCCTCACAGGTTTTTGTACATCCCTATGAAGTTCCTGCGGTTCAAGCTCTTTTTAGCCAGTCTGCTAATATTATAGATGCCCTAACCTCTTGGCAAAAACCGATCTTTCTATTTGTCGGAAGTGTGATTCCAAGAAAAGGCTTAAATTTTCTCTTAGACGCTTGCACACACTTGAAAAAACAAGGACATACAAACTATACTGTATTAATAGTGGGAGACGGTTCCCAACAGGAAGAACTCCAACAGTTTTGTCAGGAGAATGATTTAACAGATTGCGTTCAATGGGTAGGTCGAGTTAACTATGGAGAACTAGGAGAATATTTTCAGAAAGCAGATGTATTTGTACTACCCACTTTAGAAGATACTTGGGGAATGGTTGTTTTAGAAGCGATGATATTAGGAAAGCCAATTCTTTGCTCAAAATGGGCAGGAGCATCGGAATTAATCACTGATGGTCAGAATGGATACTGTTTTGATCCCTATCACCCAGAACAGCTTGCGAACTTGATGCGTTGTTTTATTGAAAACCCCGAGTTAGTCGTGTCAATGGGTGATCAATCAGAAGCGTTAATGAATCAATATGCCCCGGATAGGGCTGCTCAGTTTTTGAAGAAAGTCACAGAATCTTTACTCTAACTCTGGAATGCTCTTAAACCCGGAGGAATATTAATTTCAGATGATATACATGATGATTTTGGCTTTCGTGATTTTTCTGATTCTGTAGGCGAAAATCCAATCATTGTTCAAACACCGATATTGGAAAATGCCAAGTATGTCGGAATTCTTATCAAGCCCAATGCTTAAATAACGAGCTGATATTCTCAACCAGAGTCAACGAAATTTAATCAACATTAACTGAGTTTAATTTTCAATACAGATGGGAAAAAATTGCCTAACTACAAATGAGCGAATTTAACCGATTAGAACTTGAAGATAACGTGAACGGTCTGAACGTTTTAATCTCCGCCTATGCCTGTCGTCCCGGAGAAGGTTCAG
The DNA here is from genome assembly GCF_034932365.1 of Limnoraphis robusta BA-68 BA1. Lineage (NCBI taxonomy): Bacteria > Bacillati > Cyanobacteriota > Cyanophyceae > Oscillatoriales > Sirenicapillariaceae > Limnoraphis > Limnoraphis robusta. The sequence continues at coordinate 40,442 of NZ_JAYGHR010000015.1, forward strand.
AACCAGGAGTTGGATGGAACATCGTTCGAGAACTGGTGAAATATCACAAAGTCTGGGTTTTAACGCGAGAAAATAATCGTTCGGAAATCGAAGCTGAACTCCAAAAAAATCCCTTACCAGGCTTAGAATTTATCTACTGTGAACCTTCTCGTTGGGTACAAAAACTGAACCGAAACCAACGACTGGTTTATTTACACTATTATCTCTGGCAAATTTCCGCTTATTTTCTAGGCCGTAAACTGCATCAACAAATCAAGTTTGATATCGTTCATCATGTCACCTACGTTCGCTATGCAACGCCGAGTTTTTTAGCATTACTCCCCGTTCCTTTTGTTTGGGGGCCAGTCGGTGGCGGAGAAGTGGCGCCCCCAGCTTTTCGCAAAGAGTTTAGTGCTTCAGGAAAACGCTATGAAATTCTCCGAGATATTGTCCGAAACTTAGGAGAAATTGACCCCTTTGTTAACCTCACCGCTCAACGCAGTATTTTAGCTAGAGGAACAACAGAAGACACAGCCTCTAGACTGCGAAAACTCGGCGCCACTCATGTCGAAATCATCTCTCAATTAGGACTATCTCAAGAAGAAATTATTCAACTCGGAGAAGCCGTTCAAATTGAGCGAAATACCATCAGATTTGTTAGTATTGGTCGCCTGTTACACTGGAAAGGATTTAACTTAGGGTTACAAGCTTTTGCTCAAGCGAATTTACCCAAAAATACAGAATATTGGATGATTGGCGACGGCCCAGAACGCCAAATACTTGAGGATTTAGTTGAGAAATTAGGCATTCAAACTCAAGTCAAATTTTGGAAGAAACTCTCTCGGCAAGACACCTTAAATAAACTCAAACAATGCGTGGCTTTAGTTCATCCAAGCTTACATGAATCCGGTGGGTTAGTCTGTTTAGAAGCGATGGCAGCAGGTTGTCCTGTTATCTGTTTAGATTTGGGCGGGCCAGCCCTGCAAGTTACAGAAGAAACAGGCTTTAAAATCACGGCTGAAACTCCCGAACAAGCAATAAAAGATTTAGCCTTGGCGATGAAAACTCTAGCTGAAAACCCCGAGTTGCGAACGCAGATGGCAAAAGCCGGACAAAAGCGAGTTCAAGAAGAATTTTCTTGGGAAATTAAAGGTCAAAAATTAGCCAAACTTTATGAAAAAATAATCAGTTGATTTCTAGTGATTTTTTAGTTTAGGAGTTGATTTAATGCAGAACTATACAAGCAAACCCGCCGTCATCTTATTTAACAGCCTTTTGCTTCCTCCCTCGCAGACTTTTATACGAGACCCTGCGGAGAAATTTCAACAATTTACCGCCTATTATGTGGGTTCTCGTCGGGTACAAGGATTAGAATTACCCAGCGAACGAACCTTTGTTATTAATTCCGGGAATTTGAGAGGGAAAATAGAGGAACAACTCTTTAAACTTTCTGGCTTCGCTCCCCAACTTTATCGACAGGTTAAACAGTTAAATCCGGTTTTAATTCATGCTCAATTTGGGTTGAGTGGAGTCTTAGCTTTACCCTGGATAAAATCACTGAATATTCCTCTAATTGTTCACTATCGAGGCGCAGATGCCACCGTTGATGCCGAACATTCCCGCTATACCTCTCTGAATCATTGGATTTATTTTAACCGCCTGGAAAAGCTAAAAGAAAAAACCACTTTATTTTTAACGGTTTCTCAATTTATTCATAAAAAACTCCTAGAAAACGGCTTTCCCCCTGAAAAAATTAGAACCCATTATCATGGCGTAGATGTTAACAAATTCTGCCCCAATTTAGAAATAACCCGCGAACCCATCGTGCTGTTTGTGGGGCGTTTAACCGAGAAAAAAGGCTGTGAATATTTAATCGAAGCCATGAGTCTGGTTCAAGCCGAAAAACCCGAGGTTCAACTGGTAATAATCGGAGATGGAACGTTAAAAACTCAGCTTGAAACTTTAGCCGAACAAAAACTGAAAAACTATCAATTTCTCGGAACCCAACCGCCTGAAACCGTGCGAAATTGGATGAATCGCGCTCGTTTACTCGCCGCCCCTAGTGTTACCGCATCTCAAGGGGATTCTGAAGGATTACCCAATGTTGTATTAGAGGCGCAAGCAATGGGACTTCCTGTGATTAGTACCTATCATGCGGGAATTCCAGAAGCCGTTATTCATGGAGAAACAGGTTTTCTGACCCCAGAAAAAGATATTAAAGGATTAGCTGAATATAGTTTACAATTATTAAATAACCTAGAATTATGGCAACAGTTTAGTCAGCGAGGACGAGAACAAGTAGAAGTCAATTTTAACCAAGATAAACAAGCTCGTGTTTTAGAAACGATTTATGAATCTATCGTTAACAAAAAATCCTAAATCAACCGAGTAAAAATGAGAGTAAAAAAACGATTAACGGCTCTGATAATTTTGGGGATAATCGTTGTATTCGTGAGTCATACGATAGTTAATCAGGGTTCAGCACAAAGCCAGTTCATGCAACGTCGTCCTAAGGAAATCCCCTCTAATTTTTCAGCAGAAATTGTTGCTTCGCCCTCCTTAGCCTTGCCGACAGAATCCGGCTATGTTAACGTTAAAGATTTTGGAGCAAAAGGAGATGGTAAAACGGATGATACCGAAGCTTTCAAAAGTGTTTTTGGTCGAGGAAAATCCGATGAAGGCGGAAGCATTCGTGCCATTTATATTCCCAATGGAGTTTACCTTATTAGTGATACCATTGCATGGGGAGATAAAAAAAAGGATGTTTGGGGTGAAAGTCGTGCAGGTGTTATTATAAAACTCAAAGATAATTGTCCGGGTTTTCAGGATATCAAACATCCGAAAAAAGTTCTTCAAATTGAATATGGTCATGGCGGACAAAATTTCTTTCAACGCATTCGTAACCTGACAATTGATGTGGGAATGGGTAATCCCGGAGCCATTGGTATGGGCTATCATACTAATAATAGTGGTGGCGTTTATCAAGTAACAATTCGTTCAAGTGACCCTCAAAAACAGGGATTTATTGGTTTAAGTTTAGACAAACCTTGGCCGGGGCCGGGGTTAATTCAAAATGTTAATATCGATGGTTTTGATACCGGGATTTTCATCACTCACGACCAATACAGCATGACTTTTGAACACATTACCCTCACTAATCAACGAAAAGTCGGCTTTGTTAATACCTCGAATACTGTAGCCATTCATGATCTGAAAAGTCGCAATCAAGTTCCTGCGATTGAAAATCAAGGCAAAATGGCGCTCATGGTATTAGTTGATGCGGAACTAACAGAAGGGAATCCTGAATCTACAGCTATTCTTAATCACGCTCAAGCGGTTTTATTTGCCCGAGATTTGAAAACCCAAGGCTACAAATGGGCAATTGATAATCAAGCAGGTCAACGCCAAAAACTCCCCGATTCTCGCATAGAAGAGTTTGTTTCTCATCGAATTTCTAGCCTATTTTCTGAACCTAAAAAATCCCTACAATTACCCATAGAAGACCCGCCAGAAATTCCCTACGGAGATCCCAATCGTTGGGTGAGTGTTACGAAATTTGGCGCTCAACCGAATGATCAAAAAGATGATGGGGTAGCAATTCAAAAAGCCATTGATTCCGGGGCGGAAGTGATTTATTTACCTGCGGGGACTTACACTTCTAAGCAAAGTATTCGCGTGGGGGGAAATGTGCGGCGATTATTCGGTCTTCAGGCTCAGGTGATTTTTAATATACCGGGGCAACCTGCCTTTATTATTGAAGATGGCGTCTCAGATGCGATCGCCGTAAATGTGGACACAAACTATGGAAATCAGTGCAGTTATTGGATAGAACAGGCGTCGTCAAGAACGTTAGTTATGGGCTATGGTAGTTATATTAATACAGTGCCTGGAGGGAAAGTTTTTATTGAAGATGTCGTTTCTGTTCCCCTGGTATTCGACCATCAAAAAGTTTGGATTCGACAAATTAATACTGAAAGTTATGAACACAATCCTCACATCATCAATAAAGGAAGTGATTTGTGGATTTTGGGACTCAAAACCGAAAAAGATCGGACAATTATTGGCACCTATGAGGGAGGACGAACAGAGGTACTTGGAGGATTACTCTATAAAAATCGGGAACGTATCGGCCCTGCACCTGCATTTATTAATGAAGACTCAAGCGTTAGTTTAATTTATCGCAATAAAGGAGAAGTTTACCAAACTCAGGTTTTAGAAACTCACGATGGTATTTCTAAACAATTTCGCTTTCAAGATCTGCCAGCCTCTCATGGGCGAATGCCTCTGTATGTTGGCTATGATCAGACTTAATCAGACCAGAAACGAGAGAGAATTTACAACAAAAGGAACTGTGCTTCAATGCGTATTTTGAGCATCCATAACAACTATCAAGTTCGGGGCGGAGAAGATGAGTCAACCCAAGCCGAAGCCAATCTTCTTAGAGAAATGGGACATGAAGTTGATCGCTACGAAGAACATAATGATCGCATTGCTAGCTTTAATTCGGCTCATTTAGCCCTGAAAACCATCTGGTCTCAAGAATCCTATCAAATTGTTCAACAAAAGCTCAAGAACTCACCGACAGATATCGTTCACGTTCAGAACTTTTTTCCGCTTATTTCACCTTCGGTTTATTATGCTGCCCGTTCGGCAGGGGTTCCAGTTGTCCAAACCTTACGAAATTATCGGTTAATTTGTCCTAATGGACTGTTTTTTCGTCAAGGTCGAGTTTGTGAAGATTGTCTCGGAAAACCTGTTCCTTATCCCGGATTTTTACACGCTTGCTATCGAGAAAGTCGCCTGGTAACTGCGGGAACTATTGCCATGTTAATGACTCATCAAGTGATGAATACTTGGTTAAGCCAGGTGAATCTTTTTGTCAGTTTAAGTCAGTTTGCTCGACAAAAATTTATTGAAGCGGGATGGCCTGGAGAGAAAATTATAGTCAAACCTAACTTTGTTTCTCCAGACCCCGGAATGGGATCAGGAAGCGGTGGATATGCCCTTTATGTCGGGCGGCTTTCCGTTGAAAAGGGTCTTGATATCTTACTGCAAGCTTGGGAACACCTCAACAGTCCTATCCCGCTTAAAATAGTGGGAGACGGGCCTTTATCGAGTTTAGTGGTTGAAGCGACTCAACGACTTTCTAACGTGGAGTGGTTGGGACGCAAACCGATGGCTGAGGTTTATGACATGATGGGAGAAGCAATGTTTTTGATTTTTCCGTCTAAATGGTATGAAACCTTTGGTCGAGTTGCAGTAGAAGCTTTTGCGAAAGGGACTCCGGTTATTGCTTCTAATTTGGGAGCGATCGCCGAATTAGTTGATAATGATCGTACTGGGTTGCATTTTCGTCCGAGTGATCCTTTAGACTTAGCTGCTATAGTGGAAAAAGCGATCGCTCACCCCAAAGAATTAATCCAAATGCGCCACTCTGCTAGGGCTGAGTATGAGGCGAAATATACTCCTGAGAAAAACTACCATCAGCTTATGGAGATTTATGAAATTGCTCGTTCTCTCTAAGGTTAAAAATTGTGGTTTGAAAGAGGTTAATCGCTTGTGAAATCCTATGAAGACTTAACTCAAACTCCATACTATTATCGACCCCCAAAAAAGCGCAAGGGATTTATTAAGCTGTCTACTCTGGTGCTTTTTGGCTTTTGTTCGGCTTTCTATCCCCGAGTTTTAACCTTATTAAAATTTCCTTCTATTATTAACCTGGCGCATTTGGGTATTATTCCTTGGCTCTGTGCATTTGTACTGCTAAAAAGCAAGGTAAAAGATCGGAAACAAATTGCCATTGTTCAGGAATTAACGATAGCGGTTATGCTCTTTTTTGCAGTCAACCTTGCCAGTGCAATTTTAAACAATGCCGGGTTAATTAATGCTTGTTTAAATTTCATGTTTTTTTGTGAGCATTTTCTTCTGCTCATTGCGATTGTTAGTCTGCCTCTGACTCCAGAGAAATTATTACAATTTCGCGCCTTTATCATTTTTTCTTCTTTTACCAATACGATCTTTGCTTATGTTCAACAGTATGTTTTACAGCTTCATCTCCGCCAAGGTCTTCAAGACAATATTAAAGGTGTATTTATTGGGGGAGGAGCAGGTCATGTTGTCGGAGCTTCCGTTGCCCTAACTTTTGGTGTATACTATTTTTCTGCCGCTAAAAAACTCCCGATTTGGTTTCGTGCTGTCGTGGCTCTAGCTACGTTTTGGCACATGAATATGGCGGATGCAAAACAAGCTCTTCTCGTGTTTGGAATAGCGGGTATATTTTTGTTATTGACTAAATTTCAAAACATTGTACAGGCACTTCAGTATATAATCGGAGGTGCTTTAATGGGTTATGCGTTCTTCTGGGCTGTGCAGAATGTTAAAGCTTTCGATGCCTTTCAAACCTGGATGAGACCGGAAATTTATGGCCCAGAAGGAGAAGCAACTCTCTTGAAAACAGCAACCTTTCGGGTTGTTCCGACTTTCTATGACTCCGTATTGCATCCTTGGTTGGGTTTGGGGCCTGGTCATACCGTCGGACGATTAGGTGGCTGGATGCTTTATGAGTATGACAGTCTCCTGACTCCATTAGGTTCAACCAAACATCCTGCTAGTGTTGAAATTTGGAATGTTGTAGGAGCAAGCTGGTTAGGAGATCAATCAAGTATGTTTTCTCCCTTGTTTGGTTGGGCTGGAATTTGGGGAGATGTAGGATGGCTCGGTTTAATTTCATTTCTATATGTTTGGTGGGTGGTTTGGCGACGACTGTGTTTCGATGATGTTTCCAAATTTCTCGCTCTTACTCCAATGGCTTTTGGTTTAATCTTTACCCAAATGGAAGAACCGGGTTATATGCTTTATGTTGCGAGTATTATTGGTTTGAGATGGCAAGAGCATCACTGTCAAAAGCAAAACAAAGTGAGTGAAATTGCTACCCCACAAACAGCATACCAGCGTCCAAAATCGATTAAAGATCTATTTCAAGTGTTATTGCTCTTAAAATAAATCTGGGTGTTCATTTGAATGATCATTAAATTTTGACTATCTATTAGACTCAAGTTACAGGGTGAACCATGATTTACAAAACAATAGCTTTAGTTGTACTAACCTTTTTAGCTTCAAGCTGCGCTTCCGAAGAAATTTTTAGGCAAAATATCTTGCCAAACTCCGAATCAAATTTATCTCAAAACAATGCTAGCCTTCACAGTGCAATGGCAAATTATCCGCCGCAAAGAGAAGTGTTTCCCCCTCTATCTGAAGCAGAGGGAGGTGTGATTAATGTCAAAGACTACGGTGCCAAAGGTGACGGCATAACCGATGATACAGAAGCCTTTAAACAAGCAATTAGCCGAGATGAAATTGCCAACGGCAGCAAAATTATATATGTTCCCAATGGAACTTATATTGTTAGTGATACGATTGAATGGCCAAAAGGAGCGCATGGCGGACTTTACTATAAACGAACAACGCTTTTAGGTGAAACTCGAGAAGGAAGTATTATTCGCCTTAAAGATAATGCTGATAACTTTTCTAGTGGCGAGAGTAAACCTATTTTAGACACAAAAGATAATCGAGCTAACGCATTTCGCAACCGCATTGAGAATTTAACCGTTCATGTGGGTTCAGGAAATAAAAATGCAATTGGCATCAAAATGAACTCTAATAATGGCGGAGGTGTGTTTAATGTTGCAATTATTTCTGGTGATGGTCAAGGCGCTCAAGGTCTGAACTTAACTTCTGCTGAAGTCGGGCCTCTTTTGATTAAAAATGTATCCGTAGAAGGCTTTGATCAGGGTATTCTTGTGGGGGGAGGAACGACTAACTCAATCACAATGGAAAATATTACCTTGACCCAACAAAATAAAGTGGGAATTGAGCAGGTCATGCAAGTTCTTACCATTCGTAACTTAAAAAGTATTAACCAAGTTCCTGCTCTTTTTATTAAAAATCATGGAGCAACATTAGCTGTATTTGGTGCTGAACTTCAAGGCCTTGGGAATCGTAATCAAACAGCAATTATTACTGAATATCGCCAAAATGGTCAAGCGACTCCAGGCGAAAGACGAAGCATTAATGTATTTCTCTCTGATATTAAGCAAAATGGATATCAAAAGACCGGGGAAATTTACAACTGCGAAACCGGAGAACAGGAAACCCTACAAGGAAATATCAAAGAATGGAGTTGCGGGAGTCCATTAAGGGGATTTTCAACTCAAACTCAGATGCTGAACTTACCTGTCGAAGAAACGCCCTATATTCAACATGAGCTGAATAATATTGCAGTTGTCGAAGGAAATACAGGAGCGGATATTCAAGCCGCTATTGATACTTCAGGCGTGAAAACGGTGTTTCTCCCCAATCGTTTTTATGAAGTGAGCGAACCCATACTGATTCGGGGTAGCGTGAAAAAAATTATCGGAATGGGAGCGCGTTTTTCGAGAGACTCTATTGATCCAATTTTTCTATTTGAGAACGGTGATGAACCCATTGTTGTAATTGAGCGCATGGAAGATCTAAGTATTGAGCATAATGCTGAACGCACTCTCGTTATTAAGCACGCTGCACTCAAATCCTACAGTAATACAAACAGAGGAAAAGGAGATGTATTTTTTGAAGATATTGTTTCTGGACTAACTAAAATACAAGACCAAAAGGCTTGGGCTAGAAGTTTGAATGTAGAAGTAGTACCTCCTGAGTCAGAGCCTAAAATTCTCAATGATGGGGGTGAGCTTTGGATTTTGGGACTCAAAACCGAAAAACCCGGTACAATTTTGGAAACGAGAAATAATGGTTCAACGGTTGTGCAGGGAGGATTTACTTATATTAACTCTGATATTCCAGATACTAACCCTCCCCAAGCTCAATTTATTAACGATAACTCTAGCATGGCAATTGTGACCCGTCCTTATCTACCAACCGCCACAGGATATGGAGTCCTGGTTCGAGAAATACAGGGGGATACAACCCAAGATGTGATCAATTCCAATCGTCGAACAACTGAGAGAATTTTTCCCTACTTAGGTTACTAATAAATATATACCTTCAATTATTTGGATTTTTTGCGGAAAAAGGTAAGTGGTGAAGACGCTTCCTTCTGAAGTTCACCCTTATTGTTTAAATTCTTGGCAACGGGTTTTTGACTGTAGGAAGATGAACTAGAGTAACTATAATTATAGGAAGTCAACGGAACATTTTTCGCCCGGTTCGCCACAACTCCGAGAAGAGGGGTGCTAAAGTTTGAATGCTCTTTCAATTGGTCTAAAGCATTTTCAAGGACTGAACGCTTAACCTGGCCTAAACTTGCAACCAAGACCATCCCATTTGTTTCTGCTGCTAGTAAATAAGCATCCGCTAGTCCGGTTAAGGGAGGAGCATCATAAACAACTAAATCAAAAGCACTTCTCAATTGGGCAATTAAATCTTGCATTTTTTGAGAGGCTAATACTCGAATGGGATCAGGCGGAATCGAACCTGCTGTTAATACAAATAAGTTATTTTCTTGTGGAGATTGCTGAATAACATGATTAAAGTCAATATCAGTTGAAATCACATCGGTTAACCCTTGCATATTCGCTAAACCCAAGCGATTATGAATACTGGGATGACGCAAATCAGTATCAACCAATAATACTCGTCTTCCTTGTTCGGCTGCCGCTTGAGCTAAGTAAATAGCAACTGTTGATTTTCCTTCTCCCGGCATCGCTGAACTAATTACAACTGAACGAATGGGAGTATCAGGACTCAGAAGACGAATATTAGTAAACAAAGATCGGAAAGCCTCATAAAAAACCGAAATCAGTTGTTGGGGTTTACTCTCCATACCCAAACTCAGCACGTCAGGAGTATTTCGCAAAAATACACGACCAATATCTACTGTAGTATCCTGGTTTTTAAGATTTTTATCAAAGGGGATAATTCCCAGCAAAGGAAGTCTAGCAACATCTTTAATCTCTTTAGGTGTATAGAGAATATTGCTCAATTTATCAATTGCTAAAGCCGCTCCCAAACCCAATAGCGTCCCTAGAACCCCTCCCAGTAATAAGTTTCTCTTGACACTTGCAGAAGAAGGTTTAGGTGAACCTGCCGGAGTAAGTAACTGCCAAGGTTGTTCTCGTTGAGCCGCATCAATTTTAAATGCTTCTCGTTTAGCAAGGAATTGATTGAGGTTCTCCGTTGCTATCGTTAATTCTCGCTGAATATCAGCATACTCTCGATTAGTAACCGATAGTTGCTTAACTTGTTGATTGAGGCGATTTAGGGTATCCGTCAGTATCTCATAACGGGCTTCTAATTCTCGGATTTGATTCGCTAAATCTCTAGCGACTTGTTCTCCTTCCTGACGCAATAACGGCACTAATTGTTCTCGCTGTTCTTGTAAAAGTTTAATTTCTGGACTTTCTTCTAAATACAGAACAGATCCCTTGGCAATCTCATTATCAATCGCTCCCAGTTGGCTAAGAATTGCTTGGTAGCGAGCGCTTTGAGCGAGTACCGAAGCCGAAGCCGTTTCAGTCGTGGATGGATTGGCTAGTTGTTGTTGTAGATTCGTATAAAGTGCTTGAGCTTGACGCAATTGTAGCTGAGTATCAAGGCGTTGCTGTTCGATTGAACTAATTTGAGTCGCTAGTTGTTGACCTGTCGTTCCGGGATCAACTAAGTTATACTTTTGTCGTAGTCCTTGCAAGCGTTCTTGCTGAGTTTCCACCCGATCTTGCAAATAGGGGAGTTGATCTTCGACAAACTTGATTCCCTTCAAAATATCAGTTTGGCGAACTTGCAAACTATACTCCAGATAAGCCTCAGCAACTAAATCTAAAACCGCTTTGACTAATTGAGGATCTGTACTCTGATATCCCACCACCAAAATATCGAGATCCGATGGTCTAATGTTAAGACCCCGAGCAATAGCCTCATAGCTAATACCTGGATATTGACTTTGAAGCTTTTCTGCAACAGGCTCAAGCACTTGGGGACTTGTGAGCAGTTTAAGTTTAACGGCATCCGCATTAACGGCTACAATTTCCTCTCGACTACTTAAAGTTTGTGGGTTAGTGGTAGAAATAACTTGAGTTTCAATCGTCAGTGGCTCCGTTAAAATCTCAAATTGAGCTTGATAAACTGGAGTATCAGTCGCCGCTTTATAAGCCGCAGCAGAAGCCACGACTGTTGCTAACCCAATAACAATCAAAAAGCGACGACGGATGGCCCCTAAAAGTTGGCTAAGATCCAATCCTCCCTCATCATCGTCCTCGAAAGGGGGAGTGTAGGCAGTCGGTAGCGATTGAGAATCTCGTCCAACCCGAATCATAAGTTCCTACAAAATAACTAACCTATTTGGCATACAACGGCATTTTTTCCCTGGAGTCTAGCCCCAGTATAGTGAATTGGCTGACTGATTACACTAAAAGTTTCTAAACACATCAATGAATGCGGAGGGAATCACAAACAATGATCGAATCCGATTTAAAGGACTCACCACTTTGTCTACCGTATCGGAAATATTCGCTAAAGTAGAGGGAGTCACAATCACCACATCATTATTGCGGAGTATCGGATTGGTTTGATCATTGGCATTTTGAGTAAAGTCAAGTTCAACTCGCCGTTGCTCGACTGTACCATTGGGATTATAACGAATCAATTCAATTGATCCCTCATTAGCACGGGAGTTGAACCCCCCCGTCCTGAACAGAGCTTCATTGAGCGGTGTATTGGGTGGAATTTCCACCAAACCGGGTCTTTGCACCTCTCCGACTATGTTAACCCGAATCGTATTAGGCGCAAAACTCGCTTGTGCAATTTGACCGATTTCTTCGGGATTCACTTCGGTTGCAGTCGGGACAAAAACCGTATCTCCCTCCTGTAAAATCGTATCTTGGGTTGCATCTCCCTGCTTTAATAATTCCCAGAGGTTAATGGTAATTACAGTAGGCAAACCCGAATTATTCACACGCCGAATCTCAATCAGACGAATATCGGCTAGCGGTTTGATGCCTCCGGCGACTTGAATCGCCCTGGTTACTGTAGGTGGTGTACTTCCACCGCCACCACTACCGGGAACACCTGCTTCACCTGTTTTGGCGGTTCCTGTTACAGTATACGGGCCAGGTCGAAACACTTCCCCAATCACTGCAATATTCAAAGGTTCTGTTTGAGATGCCGCAAAACTAGCTGTTCTCAATTGAGAAACCTGAGCTAAATTAATATTGTCAATTGAGGGAACAAAAATACTATCCCCTTCTTGTAGAAGAATATCTTGCTGAAGATCTGCCCCTTCTAACAACGGCATCAAATCAACCTCTATCGTTTGCTCAAATCCAGTTCGGGTTGTTCGACGAATCTGAACTCGACGAATATCGGCCATTAACTTTACGCCCCCCGCTTGGCGAATCGCTTGGGTAATCGTCGGAATCCCACTCGATGCACCTGTTCCGGCAACCACATAAGGGCCCGGTCGTTGTACTTCTCCAGAAATCGCAATACTCATCGGTTGAGTTTGATCGGCTGCAAAGCTAGCATTCGCTAGTTGCGAACCAACACCCGGATCAATTTGATTAGCCGTGGGAATAAAGATCGTATCTCCATCTCGCAGTGAGGTATCGTAGCGAAGATCCCCGGTTTGAAGTAATTGCCACAAGTTAACATTGATGATCTCTTCTGAACCATCTCCTCTCGGACGCCGCAGTTGAACTTGTTGCAGATTCGCCGCTTGAGTAATCCCACCTGCAATTTTGATCGCTCGACTGACTGTTGGCAATTTTGACCCGTCCAAAGGTAGAGTGTAAGAACCCGGACGATGAACTTCTCCGGCAATTCCAATGATTAAAGGTCGAGAAGCAATCAGGCTAACGGTGATGCGCGGTTGTCTGAGAATCCGCCGACTTTCATATTGCTCGGCAATCTTGGCTGCTGCTTGTTCTAATGTGAGTCCATCCACCGATACACCCCCAATTTGGGGTAAGTTGATAGTCCCATTCACCAACACCTCAAACTCACCACTATACTGAGGAACTTGAAAAATATTAATACTAATGCGATCGCCTGATCCGAGTCTATAAGCATCTTCTACTTGAGGAGGAGTCGATGCCAGACTCAATGAACCCGTCTGAGGTAAAAATGACAGTTGCGGCAAGCCCATAGAGGGAAAAGCAACCATGAGAAATGTTAGGATACTTAGGCTTTGAAATCGCTGAATTCGTTCAGCTCGTTGAGCTAGCTTGTTCATTCTAATTGTAGGGCGTATTTTTCACGCTAAAAACCAGCCGTATTTTCAATTTGAGATTCTCTACTCCCTGAACTGAATAATATGCAATGATCAACTTCTAAACTAAACGAGAATCCTACTGAGACTGTTCGGCGGCCTCAAGTGGGCTGCATCCATGCTAGCATACCCTTTCTGCTTCCACAGGTGATCGAACCCGAAGATTTGAACGAGCTACAATTGAGCCATTTTTACCCGCCTGAGACCCACTCCTCTGTTTCTAGAGTTTCTGATTTTTAAAGTTGAATAATCGGATAGACTCAATGATATGATTATAGCGATGTCCTAGAGATTGATCGGATGAAAAAACGGGTCACGCTAACCTTTCCCCGAACTTCCGTTCAAATGCCAATCACCTATCGGTTGGCTAAGGATTTTAATGTCGCGTCCAATATTATCCGCGCTCAGGTTGCACCGAATCAGGTGGGAACCCTTGTCGTTGAGTTATCGGGTGATATTGACCAACTAGAAGCCGCTATTGATTGGATGCAATCCCAAAATATTAAGGTTTCTTTGGAACGACGAGAAATTCTCATTGACGAAGAAATTTGTGTCGATTGTGGTTTGTGTACGGGAGTTTGTCCAACTGAAGCTTTAACCCTTGATTCTGACACCTTTTATTTAACTTTTACTCGCTCACGCTGTATTGTCTGTGAACAGTGTATTTCTGCTTGTCCGGTACAGGCGATTTCAACGAATCTTTAACACTCAAATGTCTTCTCAATGGGATGATTGGAAATCTGAACGTGAAAAAGGTGACTTGGCTCTCTCTATTCCTCCTAATATTAACCTATTTCACGTTTGGATGGACGCTTTTTGAAGCGCATCTTAATCTCTATGCTTGGGGTGTGATTGTGGCGACTATTGTTGGACTTTGTTTATTATTTACCACTCCGATTAATCAGTTGCAAAAGCCCATTATTAAATGGTTTGCAACCGATGTTGGAACTTTTGTTTGTGTTCTTTTAGGTTCGTTTATTATTGTTGTAATCGCCACTTATTTAAACACGTTTGCTAAAATTTTATTGATTCTTTCTGCCACGACTTTAGCAAGGATTGAACTGCAAACCCTGGGAATTAGAAATTGGTCGGCTTTTTTTATATTACTGACAACTTCTCTATTGGGTTTAGGTTTAGGTCTAGGATTCCATTATTTCATCAAACAGTAAATGCAACCTACCATTTCAACCCTTCCCCTCATTCAACTCGCTTCTGGCGATCGCTTATCTCTGCAAGTTTACAAATTCCTTGGTGCAGCACCCGGAAAAAAAGCCTATATCCAGTCTAACTTACACGGATCAGAAATTAGCGGAAATGCCGTGATTCATCAGTTAATTGCAGATTTAATTAAACTCGATGAAACTCAACTCCTCGGTGAAATTTGGCTGGTTCCCGTTTGTAATCCCGTCGGAGTCAACCAACGCGCCCATCATTTCTCCTCCGGCCGCTATAATAGTTATGATGGCAAAGACTGGAATCGCATCTTTTGGGACTACGAAAAAACCGAAGTAGATCTTGCAGAATTTGCGCGATCGCAACAGCATTTAAGCGGAACAGAAATTCAGCAAAACTATCGCCAAAAAATATTAGAAAGCTTTCATAATCTAACTGAAACAATAAAACATCCCAGTCAAGTCCCTTATTCAGAATATTATCGAACTCTTTTACAATCCCTCTGTTTAGACGCAGATTATGTCATCGATTTACACAGTTCAACCAATCAAGCCATTGATTACTTATACTGTTTTCACAGTCGAGAAGAAAGTGCCAAAGCCTTTTTACTTGACTATGGAATCTTAATGAATGATTATGATGGTGATGCCTTTGATGAAGCCTTTCTCAAACCTTGGTTAGCCCTAGAAAAACAATTATCTCATCTGGGAAAACCCATTCAGTTTGATATCGAATCTTGGACATTAGAACTAGGTTCAGGAATGATTATGAACCCGGAATCTGTTGAAAAAGGAATAAGCGGGATTAAAAACTATTTAGCCAGTAAAAACTTGTTAAAACTAGATGGGTTTCCTTTACCACAAACCGCTAATCATCCTCTCAAATTAGTCCGGAAAAGTCACCTCAAAAACTATTATGCACCCACAGGTGGAATGATTCAAAATCGAGTTGAACTCGGAAGTTCAGTCAAAACAGGTCAAGCCCTCTATGAAATTCTCAGCTTCAATAAAACTGAAAACCTGCCTAAAATTGTAGAAGTAAAAGCAGAATCAAACGGAATCATTTTTAATGTTTCCACCAATCACAGCGTTAATCAATGTGATTATGTATTGTCGATCATGGAACCAATCTAGATAAACATTCTCCCGAAAAACTGGCGAGATTGTGGAAGATTGTGTCTTGGTAAATTTGTTAACCTTGTACAAATCTGTTGAGGGATTGATGTTAACTTATGACATGAGCAGTATACTTGTAGGGAAAAAGCGATGAGAATAGAATCAATAGAGCAAAAATACATTACCAACCCAAACGACAATCAAACAAACAGTGAAGCAATCCTAGCAACACAGGTGATCTTTGATGGCGTTTCTAGCCCCTGTATTTTATCACGGTTAATGATTGAAGCACTAGGGCGACCCGGTAAAGATAATGATATGGAATTAGTCAATAGTGGGGAGCGATGTATTGTCATCTGGACTCAACCGCAACTCAGCCTTGAGGTCGTACAAAATATAATTCATAATGCTATTGCACCATGAAGTTTTGGGTATAAATTCTAGTAGGTTCTTGAGTCCATGCAGTCTGATTATCTCAACCCAAAGATAGATGAAAGCATTTTACGCCTTGATCAACGCATCAGTATTTTTCGATGGGTCAAAGAAGTTTATTTCTCAAACTTTTCTGCGATGTTGTACAGAAGATTGATAAACTATAGCAGTTTTCAGTTCTGTGAGATATACCGATTGGGTATAAACCCGGTTTCTGCTAGAAACCGGGTTTATGGTTTGTAGTATTTTTCGATGGGTCAAAGAAGTTTATTTCTCAAACTTTTCTGCGATGTTGTACAGAAGATTGATAAACTAATTCGTTTGACATACTCCCCATTTCTAAAGAAAGGGGATTCTCCAAGCAAGAGCGGATTTGGATTACTGGTTCATTGACAACCCTTACAGCCAACTGGTTTCCCAATCTACGCTCTTTGGGGTGAGTCTCCCCAGTCGTTCATCCCATTTCAGAGATAGTTTCGGTATGCCCTACCGTACTTGAGAAAAAAATGCTTTGTTCTCTGTACTTGGTGCTTCAAGGTTTTATCAGGCCAAAGCATTCCTAGCAAGAACCCCATACCTTAAGTTTTCAAGATTCATTGCATCGATTAGATGCTGGGTTTTTAACCTGGTTGAATACCCTACCAGTATAATTATTATAGCATTTTCTTTGCCTTGTATCCCCCTACCTTTAGGTATGGGCTTTACGGCAATTTTTGGTAAAACCCCTTAAAGGACAGACCCTTGCTAGACGAACAGGCCAAAACAACAATACTCCGCAAAATCCCTCACGCCCTGTATATTTGTGGAGTCAAAGACGGCGAAGAAGTCAACGGCTTCACCGCCAGTTGGGTAATGCAAGCCTCCTTCAAACCGCCTCTAGTGGTTAACTGTGTCAAACAAGACTCAAAGTCCCACGCCATGATAGAAGCCAGTGGAGTGTTTTCTCTCAGCTTTCTAGAGGATGGACAAAAAGAAATGGCACAGAAATTCTTCAAACCTCAGCGTCGAGTCGGTAACAAATTTGAGGATGTAGAATTCTACCTGGGAGAAACAGGCTGTCCGATTATTTCCGACTCCTTGGGTTATGTAGAATGTCGGGTTGTTGGCAGCGTGCCTCAAGGCGATCATACCGTATTTGTCGGCGAAGTCATTGCCGCAGGCGTACACCGAGAGGGAGAAATCTTATCACTCGCCAGTACAGGCTGGAATTATGGCGGCTAGAAACCCGAAACACGACTTTCATTCAATCACAGTTTAAACTATGCCTTTGATCAAAGTTCAAACCTCAGTCCCAACTCCTGAAAAATCGGACGTTGAAACCTTACTCAAAAGCTTGTCAGCCGCATTAGCCGAACATCTCAAAAAACCCGAAAGCTATGTAATGACAGCCTTTGAACCCAATATCCCGATGACATTTGGCGGAACCACTGACCCGGTTTGCTACATGGAAATCAAAAGCATTGGTTTACCCGCGAGTCAAACCAAAACCATGAGTTCCGATTTTTGCCAGAAAATCAACAAAGCCCTGGGTATACCCTTAAATCGCATTTATATTGAATTTGCCGATGCTCCCGGAACTATGTGGGGCTGGAATGGGACAACTTTCGGTTAAAACGAGGGAAAAAGAACCCAATTCCCTCTGATGTCAAAAATTTCTTTGTTTTGAGGAACCATCTACAGGCTTAGAAATTCTTTACAAAGTGAGAGGCTGTGATAGTATCTGGATGGATTTGCACGACTTATTCAGTAGGCAATACAAGCCTATAGCCTGTGGTGGAGGAGAGTCCAGGGATGCTCAATAGGATGTCAGAGGGATATTTAACGGGTATGGGAAACCATAGCCAGCCCCACCCCCTGCGAATTGGGGTAATTGGGGTTGGTAACATGGGACAACATCACACCAGAGTTCTGAGTTTGCTCAAGGATATCCAGTTAGTGGGTGTTGCAGATATTAATGTTGAAAGAGGGCTGGATACTGCAAGCAAGTATCGAGTTCATTTTTTTGAAGATTATCGAGATTTACTGGAACACGTTGATGCGGTGTGTATCGCCGTTCCCACTCGTTTACATCATTCTGTGGGAATGACCTGTTTACAAGCTGGGGTTCATGTTCTGATTGAAAAACCCATTGCTGCCAGTATTTCTGAAGCGGAATCTTTGGTAAATGCTGCCGCCAAATATCAGCGAATTTTGCAAGTGGGTCACATCGAACGCTTTAACCCCGCGTTTCAAGAGTTGAGTAAAGTCCTGAAAACCGAGGAATTACTGGCTTTAGAAGCTCATCGGATGAGTCCCTACTCTAACCGGGCTAACGATGTCTCTGTGGTTTTAGATTTAATGATCCATGATATCGACTTGTTGCTAGAGTTGGTGGCTTCCCCTGTGGTGCGATTGACGGCTAGTGGAAGTCGGGCGGCGGATTCGGGTTATTTAGATTATGTTACCGCAACTCTGGGCTTTGCTAACGGGATTGTGGCAACATTAATTGCCAGTAAAGTCACTCATCGCAAATTGCGTTCTATCGTGGCTCATTGTAAAAATTCCCTGACTGAAGCTGATTTTCTCAATAATGAAATTTTGATTCATCGTCAAACGACAGCGAATTATGTAACAGACTATGGTCAGGTGCTTTACCGTCAGGATGGGTTAATTGAGAAAGTTCACACGAGCAATATTGAACCGTTACACGCCGAGTTGGAGCATTTTGTTAACTGTGTGCGAGGCGGAAATCAACCTTCTGTTGGTGGTGAACAAGCCCTCAAAGCTTTACGCTTGGCGAGTTTAATTGAGCAAATGGCCCTCGACGGCCAAGTTTGGAATTTAGAAGAACTGGAGTACAATTTGAATTCCTCAGCCGTTCCCGTTAACTAACGAGGACAGAAGGCAGGAGGCAAAAACAGAGTTGCATTTATAACAGTTTTCAGTGGAAGACAAAAAAACTCGGTATCTGGGGTGTAGCTCCCGACTACTACCAGACTTATTCTTAAGGGCAGGACAAAGTTCCCGCCCTTTGTTTTTGTGTCTGTCGGAAGTCACTATCCCCAGGTTCTTTCGGTTTTCCGAAACAATGGTTCGGTTTTCACACAAGAGTAGGGTTGACATTTATGACAAGAGTTTGTTACATTAATTTACATAAGTTAAAAAAAGTTAAGGAGTTAACCGACATGATTTATTTAATTGCATTAGCGGCTCTGTTGATTGCTGGTTGGGGTGCGGCGGCTGTTATTGGTACGATGGCTTACTTCCGAGGCGAACAAACCAAGCCCATTCACCAACGCAACTGGAACAATGCTTCCTTTGAACAAATTGCTCAGTCTGTAACAGGCGTAGAAACCGACTACAGCGTGCGTGTTCCCGCTTATGCTTTAGATGCCTACAGCAGCAATAAACTGTAAGACCTGGGCTACAACAGTTAACGGTAAAGTTTTGTGATTTCCCTCATCAGGTGGTATGAAAGAAATCACGACAAAACCAGACTCAGATCACGGGTAAATCGGGCAAGGTACACTTATGTTAGAGATAGATTCACGTAAGCGTGAAAATGCCTGTTAGACCTTAGCTGAAGGGAATGCCAGAGCCTTAAAAACGCCAAGTATTTTCTCAGATTAGCTCAAATTAAATTTCAAATTTCAATAATTTTTTTTACAAGTCTACAGCCTGGAAAAGATTTCTCCTCTCTCCCAGACAACAACGGTTTTTAATCTCTCCTTTTAGCAGCCTCACGGGCTGCTTTTTTTTGGGTTCAAGGTAAGCCATCCCAAGCAAGGACAACTAATTCACTTAACCACAGACGTTGCTCTAAACTGAGAAGACTATCATCAGCGAGAACTTCTGCTTTAAGATCCTCAAGAGACTTATGCTGAGAACGAGCAATTTGAATGACGCCTGCGATCGCCGAAGCCACCAGTTCTTCACTGACGGGCTGTTGACTCAGAGCCATCATTTCTGTCAGGCTGTTAGGAATAGAATAATTCATCGAAATTTTGGGTCTGAAACCCCGTCCTTAAAGGACGGCTTTATTCAATTATTTTAACTCTTTACAAGATATGTGTTAAACTGTGAGACATGAGTGAGAAAGCCTATCGATATCGTTTTTACCCCACTCCCGAACAGGAAAACCTGTTGAGGAGAACGTTAGGATGCGTGCGACTGGTGTACAACAAGGCACTGGCGGTACGAACCGAGGCTTGGTATGAACGCTTTGAACGGGTTGGGTATTCTCAAACCTCTTCGATGCTGACGGAATGGAAGAAAGAGGAGGAATTAGACTTCTTAAATGAGGTCAGTTGTGTTCCCCTTCAACAGAGTTTAAGGCACTTACAAACCGCTTTCAGTAACTTCTTTGCGGGTCGGGCAAAATACCCAAACTTCAAGATAAAACGTAACGGTGGCAGTGCCGAATTTACCAAGTCGGCTTTCAAGTTTAAAGAGGGTCAAGTCTATATTGCCAAGTGCTTTGAACCTTTACCCATTCGATGGAGTCGTCAACTTCCTACTGGTTGTACACCCTCAACAATAACGGTCAAATTAGATCCGAGTGGAAGATGGTTTGTTTCTTTGAGAATTGACGACCCAACAGACCACAAACTCAAGCCCGTCAATAAAAAAGTGGGGATAGATCTTGGTATCAGCAGTCTGTTTACCACTTCCGATGGAGTGAAGGTTTCTAATCCCAAGCATTACGATAAACTTTACAAAAAACTTCGGCTGGCTCAAAAATCTTTAAGCCGAAAAACCAAAGGCTCAAGGAACAGAGAGAGAGCAAGAGTTAAGGTAGCTAAAATCCAAGCAAAAATTGCTGATTGCAGGCGCGACCATACCCACAAGCTAACAACTCAACTAATGAGTGAAAATCAAACGATAGTAGTTGAAGATTTGGCTGTAAAGAACATGGTCAAAAACCATAAGCTAGCTAGAGCAATTAGTGATACGAACTGGGGAGAACTTGTCCGACAACTTACCTATAAAGCGGAGTGGTATGGGCGGGAACTGATCAAAATAGATCGATGGTTCCCTAGTTCAAAGCGATGTTCTAATTGTGGTTACATTGTAGAAAAAATGCCGTTGAATATCAGGGAATGGGATTGTCCTAAATGCAACTCTCACCATGACCGTGATATCAACGCAAGTATAAACATTTTGGCGGCAGGGCTTGCCGTGTCAGTCTGTGGAGCGACTATAAGACCGGAAGAGAGCAAGTCTCGGAAGGCAGGTGCTAAGAAACAGAAACCCAAATCGTAAGGTTTGGGAATCCCCTTCGTTTACGGAGAGGAGGATGTCAAGGTGTGAGTGCAATTGAGATGAGGTCGCAACTGGCGTTGTACTTAAAGCGAATGAGCGGAGTCTCCTGCACCTGGGAGATCAATCACAGAGTTGGGTTGCGGCTTGATAAGTTCACTCTACGAGTTTACATCAACATGATAGATTTAGACTTGGAGGTTGATTGTTCTGTCTAAACATACAGAGCCGTTTAGCAAAGGGCAATCCCCTCAACCGGATTAACAGGATTCATTCCACTTGCGATTAAGTCACAATGCTTGAATCTAATCTAGATCAAAATCTGCTCAATTCACAATGGCAATGTTGTCAAAATCAACAGGTACGCTCACGCTGATTGGTTAAGTTGGTTCGATCACAACAGTACAGAGTTTTTTCTCAGGTTATGGCGACGGAGCAACGCGGTTTGTAATTATTTAGGTTAATAGGTTTGATGTATGTCACCATCCATCTTAGCAGCTCGGGCAATTTTATTTAGATTTGTACGTCTTTTGATTACAATTACTATTGAGTCTTGGGTTTACAAAAGAGAGTTAGAAATCAGTCCCAAACAAGGAGTTGAATATGCTTTAATCATTAATATGTTTGCCGAAATCTGCGGAGGAGTTGTCTTTTCATTCACACAGTCTCTTGTCACGATTGATCTCGCTCGACATTTAGTGATCTATTTGATTTTAGATGACTTTCAACAAATAGCACCCGATGTTTTAATCCTGACCTTATTTTATTTTTTCATTTTCTTACTCGCGAAATTGATGGGTCTATTGATCTTAAATGAGTTTGTTTTTGAAAAAGAGAATCGAACTCAAGAACCTGCAACAGATACCTCCGCTTTGGCAATGAATCAATGGGGGAATCAGTTAAAAGCGGTAACGAAAGCCCATACCATCAGTTACTTTCTAACCCTACTCTTTTCCATTTTTGAAATCCGTGTCTTTAACTTCTAGTAACCATGACCTGGAAAACGAATATAGATCGATTTAGAACTGTTGTTAATCCGGTAATGCCGCCGCGATTTATACATTGGAAAACGTTGCTCTTGGTGAGTATTGTCATTTGGGGTTTCTCCTTTATCGCAACGGATTATAATCAAGAGACAATTGCTGCTGTAGGCTGGATACTCCTCACCATTAGTTTAGGTTGGCGAGCCAGCCAGCCGCCTTTTATATTCGGAAGTTTTCCGTTAAGTCCTTGGCTGATTGCCACTTTAATTAGTCTACTCATCTATCAAAGAACCGATGAAACCGAACCCACTTTAGCTTTAAAAGTATGGCCTGTAATTGCGGCGATTTTGCTGGTGGTTGTGGAATGGTTAAAAAGTAGAAATCCAGAAAAATCCCCGCCCCTTTTGGGTCGAAAAACTCTATTAATTATCATCTTAATTCATCTCTTGCTGAGTTGCTGGATTGAGATCTATCTGCTGATTTTTCAACAGAGTGAAAATAGTCCCTATCTCAATCCGAACCGAACTCTACCCCGAGCCGCTTTTCAAGTCCCGTTATCTAAATCTATTCTGTTAGATGCTCCATTGAAGGAACAAATATTTTAAACTAGAGAAAAGGGAAATTTACGCAAGACAAGAAGGCAATGGTTATCCAAAAGTTAGAGAAATTACAATCTTTATTGAACGAGATGGAGCGGGCATTAATTGCCTATTCAGGCGGAGTAGACAGCACCTTAGTTGCCAAAATCGCCTATGATGTACTCGGCGATCGCGCCCTGGCTGTTACCGCGATTTCTCCCTCATTACTCCCTGAAGATTTAGAAGAAGCCCGCATTCAAGCCGCAGAAATTGGCATTCGTCATCAGGAGATCCAAACCCATGAAATGGAAAATCCTAACTATACTTCAAATCCGATAAATCGTTGCTACTTTTGTAAAAGCGAACTCCATGACAGCCTGAAACCGCTAGCGGTACAATGGGGATATCCCTATATCGTTGATGGCGTAAATGCTGATGATTTAAGGGATTACCGTCCGGGAATTCAAGCCGCTATTGAACGGGGAGTGCGATCGCCTTTAGCCGAAGTTGGTGTTAGTAAAGCCGAAGTGCGGGAAATCTCCAAATTATTAGATTTATCGGGATGGAATAAACCCGCTCAACCCTGTCTGAGTTCTCGCTTTCCCTATGGGGAAGAAATCACCCTCACCAAATTACAACGAGTCGGACGAGCAGAACTGTATTTACGGCGACTGGGATGGCAAAATTTGCGAGTTCGTTCCCAAGGAGATAGCGCTCGCATTGAACTCCCCCCCGATCAAATCAAAGAATTTGTATTCACAACAGATTTGTCACAATTGGTTAAAACCTTTCAGGAATTTGGGTTTGTTTATGTCACCCTAGACCTAGAAGGGTATCGCAGTGGAAAATTAAACCAAGTGTTAACGCCGGAAGTCCTGGGACGATCTTAAAAACTGTCCACAAAGTCTAGTCATAAAATGACCCTACCATAACAGAGATGGCAGGGAGCAGGCGACAGTTAAACGCTAACCCTATTGTCAGGGGAACTTCTGTAGAGACTATCGCCCGATGTGACAATTTGATGATCGTCCATATTCCCCTGGAGAAATACCGATCTCCTGCTTTCTACCCCCTCTCCTTCGTCCTGTGTCCGCCTACGCCTCTCGAAGAAAAGCTTAGAATTGATAAAAGACCTTATGATCTGAACTGACCTTCAGGTTAAAAAGGATAACTTAGTCCTTTGATTGTTTCAACATCATCCTAGTGTCGTACTCTACCCAGAACCCCCAACAGCTCGAACTCGACAAACTTTTTCCCTTTCAACTCGATCCGTTTCAGCTTGAAGCCATTGATGCTCTGAATGCGGGTAAATCTGTTGTGGTTTGCGCCCCTACAGGTTCGGGAAAAACACTGATCGGGGAATATGCCAT
This sequence comes from Limnoraphis robusta BA-68 BA1, assembly GCF_034932365.1. Taxonomy (NCBI): domain Bacteria; kingdom Bacillati; phylum Cyanobacteriota; class Cyanophyceae; order Oscillatoriales; family Sirenicapillariaceae; genus Limnoraphis; species Limnoraphis robusta. Next base: position 64,565 of record NZ_JAYGHR010000015.1, read on the forward strand.
CTACCGCGCTCTTAGTCGGGGAAAACGAGTTTTTTACACAACTCCCCTCAAAGCCCTGTCTAATCAAAAATTACGAGACTTTCGAGAACGGTTCGGGGTAGAGAACGTTGGCTTACTCACGGGCGATCTCTCCATGAACCGAGAAGCCGCTATTGTTGTAATGACCACCGAGATCTTCCGAAATATGCTCTACGGAACTCCCATCGGAGAAGTCGGAACTTCCCTCGAAGGCGTAGAAGCGGTTGTCCTCGATGAATGTCACTACATGAACGATCGCACTCGGGGAACTGTTTGGGAAGAATCAATTATCTATTGTCCCCCCGAAATTCAACTGCTGGCGCTGTCAGCCACCATCGCCAATAGCGATCAACTCACCGACTGGTTATGCAAAGTTCACGGGCCAACCGAACTGATCTATTCTGACTTTCGCCCCGTTCCCCTACAGTTTCACTTTTGTAACACTCAAGGACTTTTTCCCCTCCTCAACGAAAACGGTACGGATATCAACCGTCACCTCAAACCCAAAAAACGACACAATAACCGATACGACAACCGCCGCTCTCGTTTCCACACCCAACAACAGGGTCAAAGCTTGGTCAATGCCCTCAAGCAACTGCAAAAACAAGGCACTCTACCGACAATTTACTTTATTTCTAGCCGCAAAGGCTGCGATCGCGCTGTTCTCGACCCGAAAATTGAACGCCTTTCTTTTGTCAATTCCAGTGAAGCGGAACGTTTAGGCAGTGCCATTAACAGCTTTTTAACCACCAACCCCAAACTGAGAAATTTTAAATCTCTAGATGCTTTGTATCGGGGTATTGCCACTTACCATTTAGAACTGCCTCCGCCTTTTAGAATGTTTGTGGCGGAACTCTTTCGGCAAGGTTTAGTCAAGGTTCTGTTTGTGCCTGAAACCTTGTATGTTCTCTATGAATTGCAAGAAGAAGAAATGCTTCCGGCGATTTATTTTATCTTCAGTCGCCGAGGCTGTGATCTGGCTGTCGAAGAATGTTTCTACGCTGTCCATGAACTTGGCTTTATTTCTCTGGTGAATGAAGAAGAAGCAGCACTGTTAAGAGAAAAAATTGATATCTTTGCCCATAACAACGATGTCTCAGCAACTCGTAGCATCGAACCGTTGTATTTGGGAATTGCCGCTCACCACGCTGGAATATTACCGACGTGGAAAATGTTAGTTGAGGAATTATTTACCCTGGGTTTAATTAAAGTCGTTTATGCCACCGAAACTCTCGCGGCGGGAATTAATATGCCTGCCCGGACAACCGTAATTTCTAGCCTCTCCAAACGCACTGATGAAGGAATTCGTCTATTGAAACCTTCAGAATTTTTGCAAATGTCAGGTCGGGCAGGACGTCGGGGAATGGACTTGTTAGGTCATGTTGTAACCGTACAAACGCCCTTTGAAGGCGCGGAAGAAGCCTATCATTTGACGACAAAAGAACCCGATCCCTTAGTCAGTCAGTTTACCCCGAGTTATGGCATGGTGTTGAATTTGCTGCAAACTCATAGTTTAGAACAGGCAAAAGCTTTAATTGAACGCAGTTTTGGTCAATATTTGTCTACCGCCTCACTTCAGCCTCAAGAAATTGAGATGCAGCAACTGCAAGCGGAACTGGCTGATATTGAGGCGAATTTGGGCTTAGAGGCGGGGAAAAGCATCGATGAGTTGGAAACTGTCATCACTCATTACGAGAAGTTACAAGCCCGTCTACGGGAAGAAAAACGCTTGTTAAAGCTTTTACAAGATCAAGCTGAGGAAACTCGAACTGCGGGGATGTCTCAGGCGCTGGTTTCTGCCGTGTTGGGTACAATTGTCAGTTTGAGAGGAAAACACGTCTCCAATGCCAGGAGTCCTGAAGACACACCCCTGGCGGCGGTATTAGTCGCTCAAACACCAAGTCCGGGTCAAGCCCCCTATTTTCTCTGTTTGGGTCAAGATAACCGTTGGTATGTGGTGGGGGCGTCGGATGTGGTGGCGTTGCATGGGGATATTCCTCGGTTAACGGCAGTTGATTATATGGATATTCCTGATATTCCGTATAAATTGGGTCAGAAGCGCAAAGGAGATACCCTCAGTGATGCGATCGCTCAACAAATTCCTGACGTTTCTCTGCCGGAAATTCCTCCAGAAGTGCAGCTTCAAATGCAGCAAGTTAGTGACATTGAAAACCAGTTAGAAACCCATCCGTTGTATGAATGGGGTAAACCCCAAAAGTTGTTAAAGCGTCGAGAACGTTGGACGGATTTGAATTATGAAATTCGGTTATTGCAAGCTGAAATTGAGGCAAATCAGGGTCATTATTGGCAGAAGTTTCTCGATTTGATCTTGATTTTACAGCAGTTTGAAGCGTTAGATGAATTGCAACCCACGCCTTTAGGTCAGGCGACGGCGGCTTTGCGGGGAGATAACGAATTATGGTTGGGAATTGCTTTGATGTCCGGGGAATTTGATGATTTAGAACCGGCAGAATTAGCGGCAGCTTGTGCGGCTTTAGTGACTGAAATTTCGCGATCGGATACTTGGACAGATTATCAACTTTCACAACCCGTACAGGCGGCTTTAGAACGACTTTGGGGGTTGCGAAAAAATTTGATTAAGATTCAAAGCAATTATCAAGTGGAGTTTTTGGTCTTACCGGAACGTTGGGAACATCAAAATTTAAGTTCAATTATTGAACAATGGGGTCAAGGAATTGATTGGTTACAGTTAGTTGAACATACCAGTTTAGATGAGGGAGATTTGGTCAGGATGATTCGACGAACCTTGGATTTTCTCTCACAAATTCCTCATGTTCCTCATTTGAATCCGATTCTTAAACAAAAAGCATCGGAAGCTAAACGGTTATTAGATCGATATCCGATTAATGAAGATGTGGAATAACAGACGAGGGATTTTGTAGGGGATTTGTGCTTTTTCAGTAAACCGTTAACCGGAACTTGTAAGGGCGATTAATCAATTAATTGCCCTATTGTTAATCCGCTCACTTTGCCATTAACCCTAAATATTGACTCATTTTACGAAGGAGATTAAAAGTATAAATCAAACGTTGATTTAGCCAGTTTATTAAAGAATCAATAATATTATTCTTCTTTTTCTTCTTATTTTTTATTTTCAGTTGTTTTTTTTGAGTTTTTGTCGGGGATGTTTCTTGATCATTACTTATTATTTTTGCTTTTTCTTTCTGGATTTGTGTGATGCACTTTAAAATGACTTGACAATTTTGAGGGCGATTTCCGGGAAAATGAGCCATTAAGTAATCAAGTAGATCGGCAAAATTTCCGGCAAAATTTTTAGAAATATAGGGAGCGTCTTTCCGCCATATTATCATACCTGTTCTGGGATTTTCGGGAAAAGCTGTTGCGGGTTTTCCTGTTAATAGAAATACCCATACCTGACCCAACAATAAAAAGTTACTTGCAGCTGTTATCTCGTTTTTGAGCGGTGAGCAACCCGGACTGATAATACCCGTCGGAGGCTTAGTAATCTCTGATTCTTTGTGAGAGTGATAGAATGAGTCTATTTTTAGGTTCAATATATGATAACCAGTTAATGCTAAATTCCCATCGGGTTTTACCGTAATATTTTGGGGATGAATGTTGTGATAATAATAATTTAGACAATGGAATTTATACAAAATTTTTACCATTTGTTTTAACCATTTGATCGCCAGTTTTTCGCTAATGGGTTTGTTGTTTCGTTGGGTCATCCAATCTTCTAAAGTTAAACCTTCAATGTATTCCATCACTAAATAGTGCGTATTGTAGTTTTTTGTAAAGTATCCATCTTGTGTAAAGTATCCATCTTGATCCATTTTAGGAATTCCCGGATGATTAATTTTCATCAAAACTTTTGCTGTTTGTTTTATTATCTCAACAGCTTTTGGATGCTCTTTTAATAGATGACCTATAACTTTATATTTACCCGTCTCGTTATCGTAAGCTTTAAAACATTCTCCTCCAAAAAGTTTTTGTACTGCACGATATCGGTTTTGCAGCAAAAGCTCAAAACCACAGTTGCGGCAAATCAATTGATTTTTATTCGCTGGATCTGCTGGATTAGGACATTGAGGATTGAAGCAATAACTCATAACGCAAAAAACCTATAACAATATTATTAAATTAATTCAACTCTATCAAAATGAGGTCTATTCGTCCAGTCCTGAACTGATACCCTGCACAAGTTAATGATACGCATCGGGGGCTGAAAATAGTTAAACTGATTGAGTCTAGCGGAGAGCTTTTTGTCACCCATCAGTTCCTATTGTCTAATTCTTGTTTTTTCTTGAATCTTGAAATCTAGGTTAAACTGTAGTCTTGAATACCAGTGTCCTCTCTTGAATCGGATTATTCTCTCAATTTCTCAAAAACTATCTGATTTAACATTTTGAGTAAAAAGAGCAAGTTAAAATACGATGTCTTTCCTACAGACTCAAATGCTTGTAGAATGGTGGAGATTTAGCTATCATTTCTGCTCTGGGGTGCTGCGCGATGATGGACTTAACACAATAGAGTGATTTATCATCGAATTTGAAGCGTCATCCTTTGAAATGAGGGTTGACAAACGCGCAATCGTGAGGTAGGGAACGTCGTCAACGCATTAAATTAACAGATCAATGATTCAGAAGCACTCGCTATCTTTTCTCACACAGGCTTTAGTTGGCACTCTGGCGGGTACATTAATCGGTTGTTGGGTGTTACGTTCATCAACCGCAATAGCGGGTGCAGTGTTGGGAGTGGTTCGCTCTGACAGTGCAGCCGATTGGAGCCAGATTGAAGGGCGGCTGAAAGCAAGCCAGGTAAATTATACAACTGTTGATCTCGATAATATTCGTAGTATTACGGATTTAGCAGGTATTCAAGTTCTGTTTTTACCGAATGTAGAAGTCTTGAAAACAGAACAGGTCAAGGTCATACAACAATGGGTTAATCAAGGGGGAAAATTAATCGCTAGTGGGCCGATTGGTCATAAATCAACCCCCTTAGCCCGTCAACTTTTGAGAACACTTTTAGGTTCCTATTGGGCTTTTCCTCTCAGTGGCCCTGCTCAACCGGAAGCGAAAAAAAGTGGCTGTCGAGAACAAATCTGTCGTGACTTAACGGAATGGTCGCCGACTGTTGCAACTGAGGGTATTGTTAATGGGGGTGTGCTAATTCCCTCGAGTCTGGAAAGCTACACCGCCGGAACTTGGCAGGGAAGTGGCGGTTCACCCTCGGTGATTACAACTCGCAGTGCAACTTACATCGGTTGGCGTTGGGGAAGTAGTGAAGGGGCAGCAGATACCGATGCTGTCTGGTTACAAGCGGCTGTTAACCGTTATGGGGGCAGTGTTAATAATACTTTTACGGCAAATACTCCAACTCCAGTTCAACCTGCTTTTACCAATCCGATCAATTCTCCTGAAGCGAATAATACCTCAAATTCGTCTCCAGTTCAACCCCGAGTGAGTAATCGCGATCGCAATTCTGAAAGGAATAATACTTCAAATCAGCCGAGAGTGAGTAATCGCGATCGCAATTCTGAAAGGAATAATACTTCAAATCAGCCGAGAGTGAGTAATCGCGATCGCAATTCTGAAAGGAATAATCCTTCAAATCAGCCGAGAGTGAGTAATCGCGATCGCAACGCTGAACGAAATAATCGCAACAGTAATACAGCACCTGTACAGACTGATGGCGATCGCTCTACAACCAGCCAACGGACAGCAAACAGTCGCAACTCTCGACAACAACCGGATAATAGACAAACTCCGAGATCTCCAGAAGTTCCGCCAACTCCGGCAGCTTCTAGTAGAGGATCATCTTTGCTATCAACTTTATCACCCGGTTCAACTCCAGGTGTACCGGAAACCTTTATTGATCCGTCTGATCAAGTCGCTCCTGCTGGGTTAAATGTTACACAAGGAAACGACCCCATCGATGAAGTGATGGCAGTCACCATGCGACAGGAATTGATGAACCTGTTAGGACGGTTTGAAAATGCCCTGGTTGCTGGGAATTCTAGTAGTACACCTGTGAGTCTAAAAGTTGCTTCGACTCAACTCAACGAAGTGGCTCAAACGAATACCATTGATAATAAATCGGCAAACGAGGTGATCGCCTATGTCCAACAAGTTCTCAAGGACTTTCCGCAATTAGTCGCCCAACAAAACTGGGCTGCCGCCCGACAACAATGGTTAGAAGCTCGGAAAAAACTCTGGGAAAATTATCCCATTGATGGGGAACGGGCGGGGGCTGAAATTCGAGCGGTTTGGTTGGATCGCGGTACTATTGTCAAGGCACGGAATGAAGCGGGACTGGCAAAAATCTTTGACCAACTTGAACAGGCCGGAATCAATACTGTTTTCTTTGAAACGGTTAATGCCGGATATCCTGTCTATCCTTCACGAGTTGCACCGCAACAAAACCCGTTAACTCGGGGTTGGGACCCTTTAGCCAGTGGTGTTAAATTGGCTCACGAACGGGGGATGGAACTCCACGCTTGGTTGTGGACGTTTGCCACAGCCAATCAGCGTCACAATGCCTTAGTGAACCAGCCCAATAGCTATTTAGGGCCTGTTCTGACTGCTCATCCTGACTGGGCAAATCGGGATAGTCAGGGTCGAGTTTGGCATGAACGGGATGGTAAAGCTTATCTCGATCCGGCAAATCGGGAAGTTCGGAGTTATATTTTGCGGCTTGTTGGAGAGATTGTCTACAACTATGATGTTGATGGCATACAGCTTGACTATATTCGCTATCCCTTCCAAGATCCGAATCGCAATTTTACCTTTGGTTATGGTACTGCTGGACGAGAACAGTTTCGTCAGTTAACCGGGGTTGATCCGATATCGGTTAGCCCGAGAGATACTCAGTTGTGGTCTCAGTGGGTTAACTTCCGAGTTGAACAGGTGAATATGATGGTCAAGGAAGTGTCTCAGTTGTTGCGACAGCAATATCCTGATGTCATTTTCTCGGTGGCGGTATTTCCCCATCCTGAACAGGAACGTATTCGCAAGATTCAACAACATTGGGAGATTTGGGCGGAACAGAACGAAGTCGATTTAGTTGTACCCATGACCTATTCTCTGGATACGAACCGTTTACAGCGCATTACTCAGCCTCTGACGAACTCTAACCGTCTGGGTGCGACGTTAATTGTGCCGTCGGTGAAGCTACTGGATCTTCCTGAAATTGTGGCGATTGATCAGATTCAGGCGTTACGAGATTTATCTACGGGTGGGTATTCTATTTTTGCCGTTGAAACGATTGGTCATCATTTACAAGCCTTTTTTCGCCGCACTCAGGGATGTGCGAATCAAAGTTGTCGTTCGAGCGCGATTCCCTACCGTCAACCGTTTGTAGCTGCGGCTGAACGGTATACGGCTTTGAAACGGGAATGGAGTTTTCTGTTGGCAAATGACCGTTTATGGATTCGAGATAATGAACTGGAAACCTTGGATAAAAAAGCGGAGCAATTGGCGGAAGCGTTGAATCTATTGGCAAGCAATCCTTCGGCGGAAAATTTCAACAATGCTCAACGTTTACTGACTGGGTTTCGAGATCAGTTTCAACGTTCAATGCGTTTACAAGCTTTAGAACAAAGCTATCAAGTTGAAAGTTGGGATAATCGATTAGCGAGTTTGGAGATGTTGCTGCGTTATGGTGAACGGGTGGAGTTAAACCGTCGTTAACAAAAATCTGGCAGGCTATCTTGCAAGAGGTTTACAACAGTGAACAGTGACCAGTAAACAGTGAACAGTGAACAGTGAACAGTGACCAGTAAACAGTGAACAGTGAACAGTGAACAGTAACCAGTAAACAGTGACCAGTAAACAGTGAACAGTGACCAGTGAACAGTAACCAGTGAACAGTGACCAGTAACCAGTGAACAGTGACCAGTGAACAGTGAACAGTGACCAGTGAACAGTGAACAGTGAACAGTGACCAGTAAACAGTGACCAGTAAACAGTGAACAGTGAACAGTGAACAGTAACCAGTAAACAGTGACAACTAATAACTAATAACTGTAAACTGTAAAAACTGTAAACTGTAAAAGCTGATAACTGGTAACTGTATAACTGTAAACTGTAAAAGCCCGCCCTACACAATTATCATTAATTAAAGTGCTTCTAAATCGGTTTCACCTGTACGAATGCGGATAATTTCTTCAACTGATCGGATGAATATTTTACCATCACCAATTTGACCTGTTTGCGCCGCAGCAATTAATTTTTCGACAACGAATTCACAAGCTTCATCTTCAACAACGATTTCTATCTTCACTTTGGCATGAAACTCAATGACGTGTTTGACGCCTCGATAGGATTCGGTTTGGCCTTTCTGGCGACCATACCCCCGCACGTTGGTGACGTTCATTCCGACAACTCCTGCGTCCACTAATGCCGCAGCTACTTGGTCAAACTGCACGGGACGGATGAGGGCTTCTATCTTTTTCACTTCGGGCAACTCCTGAGAATTTATGACTCTAATTTCTTTGACACTCCTGGCAATAAATTACGAGGATTCTTCTTTCAACGAGTCGGCTTTCACTGACGGGTTAAAACCCGTCAACTCATAGGTCGTCTCTTCAGAAGCGTTCTGCTCTATGAGCTTGGTTCCGATATGCCCTACCGTACCTAATCCTTTCTTGAGAATGTTCAGGGCTGCGTTGTGGTCACGTTGCAATTCACATCCACAACTACATTTATGAGTACGAGTTGACAGTG